>JAOTYW010000221.1 GCA_029861705.1 Flavobacteriaceae bacterium | reverse complement strand
GATCTGAAATGGCTCAAGCATAAAATAGAACTGGGAGCAGATTATGTGGTGACACAGATGTTCTTCGACAATAAAAAATACTTTGATTTCGTAGAAGCAGCAAGAGCCATGGATATTAATGTCCCAATTATTCCGGGGGTCAAACCCATTGCCATTAAAAAACATTTGCATTTACTTCCACAGGTCTTTCGGATCGATATACCCCAGGATCTCATCGATGCAGTTGAGGCGTGTAAAAACAACAAAGAGGTTAGACAGGTAGGTATCGAATGGGCCATTGAGCAGTCTAAAGAACTTAAGGCAGCAGGCGTACCTGTACTGCATTACTATTCCATGGGCAAGTCTACCAATATCCAGGCCATAGCCGAAGGCGTTTTTTAATTGATCTGCCGCATCTGTCACCGCAACTACGCGCCTAAATTTCCTACTTTTACATACCATGAAGTGTAGCGCTTGCCTCATCGTAGCTTTAGGATGGTCTATGGGACTCTTGGGCCAATCTTCTCCTGAAGATCGGTATACAATCGACTTCAATACGTATGCGGGCTCTATCCTGAAGCACAATCCGGATATTTCTCATTTGATCACAGCGCATCCTGCTGGAGCTACGCTATCCTTAAACAGGAAAACCTTTGGCGCAGAAGCATGGCATCAGGCGTACAACTACCCCGACACAGGGATATCTCTGGTCTACCAGGATATGAATAATGAAACGTTGGGTCACCATATCGGGCTCTATGCCCACTTTAACTTCTATTTTTTCAAAAGGAATGTTCAGCTCAGACTGGCTCAGGGAATTGCCTATAATACCAACCCTTATGACAGGATAACAAATTTCAGAGGCAACGCCTATGGCTCGCATTTGCTGAGCACAACACATCTTATGCTGAACTATCAGAAAGAAAATGTGATAGACAGGTTGGGTGTTAAAGGAGGCATCACCCTGGTTCATTATTCCAATGCGAATGTCAAAGCCCCGAATACATCTACCAATACATTTGCGATCAATTTAGGATTGATCTATGCCCTGTCAGCGGAAGCAACTCCGGAGCGGATCCGGTTGGATTCTTTGCCGAAGATCAGGGAAAATATAAAACTGAATTTGGTCTTTCGCTCCGGTATCAATGAGAGCGATGTCGTGAATTCAGGCCAGTTCCCTTTTTATATTTTTTCGGGCTACGCCGATAAGCGACTGGGCAGAAAGAGCGCGATCCAGTTGGGTGGGGATGTCTTCATTTCTAATTTTTTAAAGGAATTGATTCAATTTCAGGCCATTGCTTTCCCGGAAAACAATGTAAATGCAGATGACGATTTTAAGCGCGTGGGACTCTTCGTAGGCCATGAACTATTTATCAATAATCTAAGTATTGTATCTCAATTTGGTTACTATGTGTATTACCCCTTCGATTTTGAAGGTCGGACCTATAACCGGATTGGATTAAAGCGCTATTTCAACTCCAAGTGGTATGCAACGTTGACCTTAAAATCGCATGCTGCAAGAGCCGAAGCCCTTGAGATTGGCATAGGAATTCGATTATGAGAATTAGGTATCAGACATATAAAACGTATCGATGGCTGGTGCTAGTGGCGGTCTTTTGGCTGGCATCCTGCAGCACTGAAAATGCGCCTGATTGTTTTCAAACTTCAGGCGACCTTATAAGCGAGGAAATCCCTGTGTCGGTATTTAATAGCATAACCGTGTTTGAGAATATTGAATTGATTCTTAGCAGCGGTCCGGAGCAATCCGTGCAAGTGGTAACTGGAGAAAACCTTCGCAATGAGATCACAGCTGAGGTAGTCGATGACAGACTAATTCTAAGAAACGAGAATGGCTGTAATTTTCTGAGGTCTTATGGGAAAACTAAATTCTATGTCACTACGCCAGCTCTGGAAGAGATCCGAAGCAGTACTGGCTCTCCGATCCGCTCAGAAGGCATTTTAACTGTTGATGAACTTCGTTTGATATCCGAAAGCTTTAATAATCCGGAAGCGGAAACAACAGACGGTTCCTTTGAGCTTGACGTGAATGCGACCAAAATTGCCATAGTGGCAAATGGGATCGCCTATTTTGCTATAAATGGTGTTACAGAAGAATTCGCGATCACCGTGGCAGCTGGAGATTCACGGATAGAAGCAAATGGTCTGGTGGCTGATCGTATAAGCCTGAATCACCGTGGGACTAATGATATATTGATCCGACCTCAAAGCTCACTTAGCGGTGTCATTCGTGGCACCGGAGATGTCATTAGCTATAACCGCCCAGATTCGGTAGATATTGCTATTTTATATAAAGGAAAGTTGATTTTTAAGGATTGAACTATGCTTTCAGTTTGGGATCGATTAAAAACATGGGTCAAGGGAGCTAAAGAAGAAGTACCTCTGTTAGGAAAGGCAGGGGCTGATAAACTATTGTCTGACCTTGTTTATTTCAACAAAGTACCTGGTCTGGCCATCACCCTTCTGAAAAAAGGAAAAATATTTTTTCAAAAGGGATATGGCTATTCCGATATGGCCAATGTTACCCTAATGGACCCCAAAGAGACCTTGTGCCGAGCAGCAAGTGCATCCAAACCGATCGCTTCCCTGGCCTTGGGAAAGATGATGGAAACGGGGAATATAGATCCTGATGCCTCCTTTTACAACTATGTCCCCTATTTCCCAAAGAAAGAATACGATTTTACTATTCGCCAATTAGCGGGGCATACAGCCGGGATCCGAGGCTATCGAGGTAAGGAATATGCCTTGAACAAACCATTAAGCATTAAAGATAGCCTGGATATTTTTAAAGAAGACGCCCTGCTCTTTGAACCGGATAAGGGTTACCATTACAATAGCTATGACTGGGTGATGCTCTCCCTGGCGATGCAGGAGGTAAGCGGAATTCCTTTTGAAGCACAGCTAGAAAGAGAAATATTGCACCCGCTGGGATTGCGAAATACAAGGCCGGAAGTACCGGATGAAAAAGATGCGAGTGTGGCTAAATTTTATTCACGATATGCCGGTGGATTTAAGATCGCAACCTCGGTTGATAACAGGTATAAACTGGCCGGGGGTGGCTTCCTGACTACTTCGGACGAACTGGCTCAGTTTGGGCAGGCATGTCTGGAGCAGCAAATTTTAAATAGATCAACATGGCAAGAGCTTTGGCGCTCAAAAGAAATAGATGGTCAGAACACTTATTACGGTCTGGGCTGGGAGGTCTCTGAAGATCACAAGGGTAGAAAACGCATGGGCCATACCGGAAATGGGGTAGGGGGCTATAGTAATTTCTATATTTATCCGAATGAGAATGTCGTCGTTTCAATTCTTATCAATTGCACGGATCCTAAAGTACAAACCGTATTAGATAGGGTTACGGATATTCTGATAAGCGAATCATAACAATTGTCCTATGCAAATTGATTTAAAAAAATTCATACCCGTTATTTTAACAATTGTAGTTATCTATGCGATTTGGTTAGGCGCTCCTTCTATACTGGTCAAGTGGATCTTTATCTGCGGAATATTAGTAACTCTTCTATTTTATTATGCAATAATAGGAGGCAGTATGGGACTGGATTCAGCCAAATTACTCCCTTTGTACCTGATAGCCTTATCTGTGCAGTTTCTGCATTTTCTGGAAGAATATCACGGGCAGCTTTATGAAAAATTACCGCTGTTGTTTGATTTTCCACCTGTAGATCGCGATGCATTTATAAACTTCAACCTGGTCGCTTATTCGATCTTTATACTAGGGGCACTGGCCATCTATTTGAAGAAAAAGGTATTTATGTTGATCCCGCTTTTTTTTATTTTGTTCGGCACATTAGCCAATGCTGTGTTGCATTGCTTACTAGCCTTATGGCAAGGATCCTATTTTCCCGGTCTTTATACGGCATTTATCTACCTGATCCTGGGCCCAATGATGGTGCGGATATTACTTCAAAAAAGATAGGAAATTCTACTAACTGGTAAGATCTGTAAACAAATGCTCCAGCGAAATGTTCTTACGATTCAGTTGCAGGATCTTGAGCTTATTATCATGAGCAAAATCAAAAACTGCCGGGCGCATGTCCTGCTCTGATTCGAAACTTATTTCATAGACGAAACCTTCGATGTTCTTTACGCTGGTTGACTTAGGTAATTGCTGAAGCAATACTTCCTCTACCCTGTAATCAAATTCTACCTCAATTCGCTGTTCCTGCTCCTCTCTCAAGGACTTTAAAGAGGAATCTGCGACAAGCTTGCCTTTATTAATAATGATCACCCTATCGCAAACGGCCTCTACTTCTTTTAAGATATGTGTTGAT
>JAOTYW010000220.1 GCA_029861705.1 Flavobacteriaceae bacterium | reverse complement strand
GATCAAAAAATGCGGGACTGGAATTATTGACGATCGATATAATTTTAACTGTATAGGAACCACCTGCACTGGCATCATGTCTATTTATTCGCCATCTGACCGTATTACCTTTATAGACTTGCGAAGTAAAATCATTTACAGTTCCACCAGGAGGCTGAATACTTCCATCGTTGTCATCATTCATATGACAATATGGATCTAATTGTGTTTGGGTTGGTGCTGTACTGCTTGGTGGATAAGCAGTGTAAAGAGCTCGAGCATCCACACCAAGTGTAATGATGACTGTTTTTCCCATAATCAAAGAATTTAGATTATTAATTAATTAACAAATAGGGGTATTAATATAAAGTGGAGGCTTTTGAAGATACACATTAATTCTTTTAAATGTGTGGAATTTTCCGAAAACACTTGTCAAATTATCCGAACCATTTAACCCAAAACCTTCTTCAAGGTGCGATTGAATTGGGCTGTTTCCTCCAACGTCCCCGTACTGATCCGTGCCCAATCCAGTTTAGGCGGAAAAGGTCGGCCAATGAGTACGCCTTCGTCCCGCATGGCGGGCTGCAATTCGTGTATAGAGCGGCCGGATTTAAAGAAAACAAAATTGGTATGGGATTTAATATAAGGCAATTCTAAATCATCTAAGGTATTGTATATTAAATCTTTAGCTCTTGTATTCTGAAGTAAACTGTACTTGTAGAACTCATCATCTCGTAAGGCTTCCTTGGCCGCCTCAATGGCTAGCACATTAGACATAGCCATGATGGCATTTTTTAATCGGGTAGCGATATCCGGCCTTGCAATAAGATAGCCGATCCTAAGTCCGGCCAGGCCATAGACCTTAGAAAATGTTTTGGAAACGACTACATTCTTGCCTTCTTTAACTAAAGGGATCATCGATGGGTAATCCGGCTCCATGATAAAATCATAATAAGCCTCATCACTAAATACACAGGTATCTTTTTCATAGGTATTGCAGAAATCGATCAATTTAGTCTTGTCTAGTAAAGTACCAGTTGGATTATTGGGATTACAGATAAAAACCAGTCCGGTATTTGAATTGATCCTGGCACCCATCGCCTCCAGGTCGTGATGCATGGTTTCATTTAAGGGAACCCGATGCACGGTGCTTCCAAAATTTTCGGCATAGCGCAGCAGTGCCTGGAAGGTAGGATCTGCAGCAACTACCTCTTTGTTATGAAGTCCGAATACCAAACCACAAGCTTTCAAACCTTCTGTAGAACCTCCGGTAACCACAACATGGTCTTTGCTAACTCCTTCCTTTTGAGCGATCATGTCTACCAGGCCCCTGAGGTAAGTAAAAGGATATCGACATGCATCGTCAAAAGCATTGCTTAATACCTTCCGTACCCTGGATGAAGGGCCGTAAGGATTCTCATTTGAACTCAGGCGTATGGGTCCGGAAACCGGGATGGGCCTTGTAGATTCTGCATAAGCCAGGGCTTCAAATCCGCCCAAGAGCGCAAAACCACTTGAAAGTCCGACTGTTTTTAGCCACTGTCTTCTATCTGCTGTTTTCATAGGATTGCTATTGCTTTTAAAAGATACAAAAAGAATTTTTTCCCTTCCTAAATCAAAAATTTGAAAATGAATTTAATCGGCTTAAAATAGCTGTTGACCGCCCTTGTATGTAGGAGGTACTAGATTTGTTGTATATTTAATCTTACGAAACAACCATAAAGCGTTATATAAAAACCTCCCTCCTAAGTGACCAAGTCATCAATGAGACAAGATCCCAATAATTATTGGGAACAACTCGAACGCCTTGAGAAATTAATTAGGGCCTCTGAGCTAAAAGCTGGGGTTATCTTTTCTTTTCACAGCTTGGTTATTGGGTTATTTTTTGACCGTATGGAGCAAATACGACCCATGTTTGAGTCTGGAGTGCTTTTTATCATTTTGGGAAGTATCTGGATTATTTGGGTATTGATCTCTGTCTATCATTGTTTTAAATGTTTTCAACCTCAGATCGAGATGAAGTACAATAGCAATGTGTTATTCTTCAGGGATGCTGTATATGCCTTTGGCGATGTCGAGGAATTCACCAAAAAGATCTTGGAAATATTCGGCAAGGAAGAGGAATTCTATGCGCAACTTGCTGAACAGATACATGCAGAAAGTAAGATTATCGATCAAAAATTTAAGAGTGTTCATAAAGCGATCAGATTTTTTGCGCTTAGCGTTGTTTTTATTCTCGTAATTGGAATTGCCTGGGTTGCTCAAATCGTTATCTGACCAAACTGTTACAATGAAAGGCTACATTAAATTAAGGCGAAAGGTTAACAAGATTCTGAAAACTAAGTTGCCGGATAAACTCTACTATCACGCATTAACTCATACAGCTGATGTGTTAAAAGTCTGTAATGAATACATACGTCGTGGAAAAATAAAACCCAGAGATGCTAAATTACTTCGAATAGGCGCCTTATTGCACGATATAGGATTTACTGAAACTTATGAAAACCACGAAGCTAAAGGTCAGGAAATAGCACAGGAATTAATGGAAGAGCTGGGATTCTCCCAAAAAGATATTGATGTTGTTAAAGGGTTGATCTGGGCTACCAAGATCCCGCAATCTCCTCAAACCAAACTGGAGAAAATAATATGCGATGCCGATCTGGATTATCTGGGTAGACGCGATTTTTATAAGATCAGTGACCAGTTATACGAAGAATTGAAATTACGCGGTTTGCTGGGCAATAAAAAAGAGTGGAACAGGATCCAGATCAAATTCCTTGAAGCTCATAGCTACCATACCAAGTTTGCCCTTGACCAACGGCAACCTGTAAAAGAAAAGCGTATCGCAGAACTCTACGAGACGCTTTAATCATATAATTTTTTCTGGAATAGGTATTCTTAACGGTTAATCTTGAAGTTATCAAGGTTGATGTCGTCCAAACCAACATTATCAAAAGGATATTCAAGTTGATCCTGAATATTGTATAAAGTGATCAGGATAAATTCGGTTAGTAGTACGATAAAATATGCGATCGCCGGATTATGGTTCAAACCTATGATCTCAATAATACTCGGGGCGTAGATTACCGGAAAGATGTAAATAAATACCTTGCAATAGGCTTTGAGACTAATGGGTGTTCGGTGAATATTGATGGCGTGCAGATTTTCAATGGATTCATGTAAATCCTTCATAAAGCGGAAAACGCGGTCACTTAATTTCTTATTAATATCCTGAGATCGGGTCAGCATAAATCGCTGTACATTATTAATGATATCATCAAGATCTTCGGTGGATTCATTGTTGCTTTTTAAATGCTCCATCGTCTTATCGCTGATCTTAAGAATGATCTGCGACATTTCTTCCTTGCTTTCTTCAGACAATTCTTTGTTGATCATAATATAATAATGTACTGTCTTTAAAGCACTTCTGAATTTACTCAGGTGCTCCAATGCCTTTTCCCTGCGCCTAAAAGACCCCCGAATTGAAAATACAAGAGGAAATACAATAGCTATGCTCAATAACGTAAGATCTATTCGATAAGAAATATTAAGGGCATAGGTAAGGAAGGTAACCACAATGGAAATTACAATGACGATAAACGTCCGGTGATTTACTATGCCGAAGTATTGTTTGATGGTGGTTTATTTTGATTCTGAAGTAATTTTTGTATCTTCAGATCATTAAAGCTAGTGACATTATTGTGAAAAACCAATTTATACGTAGCTTCCCCCTCATACTTTTTATCTTTTCCAGCGGCTTCTTAATGAGCCAAACTGAGGCGGGTATTGATAAAGAGGTTACCCCTTTATTCACTTCGCAAGAAGCTCTTCAAGTCAAATTAACGTATTCCAACAAAGAATTAAAGAACAAGACAAACGACTCTACCTATATTGATTCCTATATGGGATATCAGAAAGAGGACGGCACTTGGGATTCTATCGCTGTTAAATTAAGAGCAAGGGGCAATTATAGGCGGAAGAATTGTTATTTCCCTCCGGTTAAGATAAAGATCAAGAAAAAGGCTGCAGCCGGGACCATTTTTGAAGGTAACAAGGAACTGAAGATGGTTTTACCCTGCCTGCTTCAAAAAGAGGGAGATGATAAAGTCTTATGTGAATTACTTGCGTACCGCATCTATGAATCGCTATCGCCTTACCACTTAAAGACTCGCCGCCTAACGATCCAATTGGCCGAACAAAGAGGAAAAAAGATAAGGGAGCATTCTGTTGAGGGATTCGTAATTGAAGATATTGACAAGGTAGCAGAAAGGCATGATGGGAATGTATATAAACGAAAAGTCCACCCCCTACAACAAGATCACCTCACTTCGAT
>JAOTYW010000219.1 GCA_029861705.1 Flavobacteriaceae bacterium | reverse complement strand
TATAATATCCGGCTTCATAGTGGCTTCCAGCCATTGTATGGCCCTTCTCCTATTGCCATCTACACGTAAGCACAAATCGGGGAATTTTGTTATGAGCTGCTTGGGTTCATCCCCGATCTCTTTACTGCTATGATCTGTTAAGGCTAACAAGGGTGTTGAGCCTTTACGGCCATAGCCCCGCGTGACAACTGCCACCTTAAAAGTTGCCGGTATCTGTGTAATCAGCCATTCGATCATAGGGGTCTTCCCTGTACCCCCAATTGACAGATTCCCAACGCTAATTGTCTTAGTTTGAAATTTTTCACTCCTGAGCCAACCCATATCATAGAGGGCATTTCTGATGTAAATACCAATCCCATAAAGAAGTGCTAGTGGAAAGGCTAAAATTCTGAGGAGTCGCATCTGAACGAAAATATAATATTTTATCTTTGATGACCTTAATTCGAGCTAAAATGATCGTTAGCGAAGTTGCTGAAATATTGGAATCCCTGGCACCGCTTAAGACCGCAGAAGATTTTGACAATGTGGGACTACTGGTTGGTGACCTAAATCAGGAAGTGCAGGGTATTCTCATAACCCTGGACACATTAGAAGAAGTAGTGGAAGAAGCCATTGCTAAGAAATGCAATTTGATCATCAGTTTCCATCCGATAATTTTTAGCGGATTAAAGACGCTTACAGGAAAAACCTATGTAGAGCGGGTAGTGGCTAAAGCCATTAAGAATGACATCGCTATATATGCGTTGCATACAGCTCTGGATAATTCTCCCGATGGAGTAAACGCGAAACTTTGTGAAGTGCTTGGTCTTATAGAGCCCCGGATTTTGGTCCCAAAAGCCTCCGGACTTAGAAAACTTGTTACCTATCTGCCCAATGACAAGGCTGCGGAACTACTGCAAGCGCTCTATGAGGCAGGGGCAGGACATATAGGTAATTATAGTCATTGCAGTTTCCAGTTGCAGGGCACTGGCAGTTTTAAACCCCTGGACAAAGCTAAACCAACTATTGGAACGAAAGGTAAGCTACATACTGAGGAAGAAACACAGATCCAGGTTGTCTTTCCAGCTCACAAAAAAGGAGCTGTGATCGCTGCCTTAAACCATCATCATCCCTACGAAGAAATTGCCTATGAAATCTTTGAAATGGAAAATACGAACAGGTATTTGGGAATGGGTATGATAGGGGAATTTAAAGAAGCACTTAGCGAAAAAGAATTTATGGACCTGGTTAAAACCAGGCTAAATACCGGAGGAATCCGACACAGTGCTTTCTTAGGTAATCCTGTAAAAAGAGTAGCAGTTCTGGGGGGTAGCGGTGCTTTTGCCATAGCTTCTGCTAAAGCAAAAGGCGCAGATGCATATATTACCGCCGACATCAAATATCATCAATTTTATGAGGCTGAAGGGCAAATTTTGCTATTAGATGTGGGACATTATGAATCGGAACAGTTTACTAAAGCAGTAATACATGATCATCTTCAGAAAAAAATTGCTAATTTTGCACTCCTGATATCGGAAAGCATAACAAATCCTGTCTATTACTATTAATTATGGCGACAAAGAAAGCGGCGACAAAGAAAGAAGTGACTGTTGAAGATAAGCTAAGAGCTCTATACGACTTGCAGTTAATTGACTCGAGAGTGGATGAAATTCGCAATGTGCGAGGAGAATTGCCCTTAGAAGTACAGGATCTTGAAGACGAAGTACAAGGTTTGAAAACCCGTATGGATAAACTCAAAACAGATATAGAAACTATCAATTATGAGATCAGTGCGAAGAAGAACCTTATTGAAGAAGCAAAAGTAGCGATCAAGAAATACAGCGAGCAACAAAAAAATGTTCGTAATAGTCGGGAATTCAACTCTTTGGCCAAAGAAGTAGAATACCAGGAATTGGAAATCCAGTTGGCTGAGAAGAATATAAAAGAATTTAAGGTTCAGATAGACCAGAAGAAAGAAGTGGTTAGTGAAACCAAAGAACGACTCTCTGAACGAGATGCTCATCTAAAGCATAAAAAAAGTGAGTTGGATGCCATACTTGCCGAAACAGATAAAGAAGAGAAAGCCCTTCTCACCAAATCTAAGCAATACGAAAAGCAGATTGAAGATCGTCTGATTACTGCCTATAAACGTATTCGTGAGAATGTTAAAAACGGGCTTGCCGTTGTTCCTATTGAACGCGGCGCCTCAGGAGGATCTTTCTTTACTATTCCTCCACAGGTACAAGTTGAGATCGCCTCGCGTAAAAAGATCATCACAGATGAGCATAGTGGCCGAATTCTAGTGGATCCGGTATTGGCTGAAGAAGAGCAGCAGAAAATGCACAAGCTCTTCGCTAAGATCTAAAGCAACTTACCCCCTGTTTAAATAAAGTAATGGTTTATTCCAATACGGCATCGACAATGCCATATTCGATCGATTCTTCGGCACCCATCCAATAATCACGATTGAAGTCCTTCATGATCTTTTCAAAGCTCTGACCACAGTTATCCGCCAGGATCTGTGCCCCTAGTTCTTTGGTAAGTATGATCTCCTTTGCCTGGATCTCAATATTAGAAGCCTGACCTCTAGCACCTCCACTGGGCTGATGGATCATAACACGTGCATGCGGTTGAATAAAGCGCCTGCCCTTTTTACCAACTGATAATAAAATAGAGCCCATAGATGCAGCCAAGCCAGAACATATAGTAGAAACAGGACTCTTTAAACTTGTGATCGTATCGTAAATGGCAAAACCGGAAGTTACATAGCCGCCAGGGCTGTTAATATACAACTGGATTTCCTTGTTATTTAACATATCTAAGTACAACAATCTGTCTATCACATGTTTAGCAGAATCATCATCGACCATGCCCCAGAGAAAGACTTTGCGTTCTTCTAGTAATTTTTCATCGATAGCTTCCTGGACTTTGCTTTTTTTGGCGCTCATGTATACGGTGCATTTTAAGCGGTAAAAGTACACAAAATCTTATGAAAAAGTAAGGCGTAAAGTTGACCCTTAGTTGTGGATCTTCACTTTGTTTTCGACGACCATCTTAATAGGGACTACGATCTTGCCTTCATCTGTTGAGAGAGTAAGACTTATATTATCAATACTTTCAATTGTCCCTTTCATTTTTCCAATGCTAATGACATCGCCAACAGCATATTGCTTACGTGTATAGAACGTACGCAGTGTATCGCCAATGACATCTCGCGACCCCAAACCGAATCCGAGTGCGGCCGCCAGCAAAAAGGCGCCCATGATCATAGTGATGTTACTAGTAATGATCGTTGTGTCTATCCCGGCTTGATTCAGCGCAGTGATCGTCACAAAAATGGCAATGATGTAAAAAACTATATTGCTAATGATCTTAGATCCCCCAATCCCCATAGAATCAAAAACACTGATCAGCGCTTTCTTTATGAGTCGGGCTGCATAGAGACCAATCATAAAGATCACCATAGCGCTCAACAGGATAGGAAGATATCTAAGCAAGTTGGCGATCTCCTCTGAGATCACAGTAAGCTGCATAATATCGGCAGCAACGATAATGAATACTAACCAAAGGAGCCATTTTACAAAGCTCAGTAGAATGACGGCAATGTCGATCTTTACCTTACTCTCACCAAACAACTGTGCTTCATTGATCTTCTCAGAAACAGCATCGATCTTAATGAGTTTAAAAACTTTCTTTAGGATATAGCGAATGATCTTAATGAAGATCCAGCCGAAACCAAGGACGATAAGCGCTCCGAGTAAGCCCGGCAGGGCTCCTGCTATGTCCTGGATGATAGTTGATAATGTATCAAAGGTCAAATTTTTCCATTCATTGATCGTGTCCATAAGTGCCGGTTTATGTTGTATAAGTTACGAATCTAGCGTTTATTAGTCCTGAACATTCCTTCCAGAACGGAGCCATAATTTAATGTCAGCAATGAGGCCATATCCATAATAAGCTTGGCCGTTGCTACATCACTCATCACTTTCTTTTTCAAATGAGGCGGTGCTTCCAGCAAGGATCGCTCGAGGTCTTTAAACGGGTTGTTTTTAAAATCAGCCATACTATTCTAAGGTATTATAGGATTCTACTATTCGGGACTTGGCCCTTTTTAATCTCATTTTTACGGCACTCTCCCCTATTTCCATCAGGGCTTGCAACTCTTTTATGGAAACGTCGTCCTGATATTTTAGTAAAAGAAGCTTTTTATCATCAGGGTCTATCAATTCAAGGGCGCGTTTCAATTTTTCGGAGCGCAAGTCAAATAAGGCATCGTCCGAAATATCTTCTGTCACCTTATGTTCAGATTTTTCGATCGGACTCGATTTATCGCTCATATTTCGTTCCTTGTTACG
>JAOTYW010000039.1 GCA_029861705.1 Flavobacteriaceae bacterium | reverse complement strand
TGCCGCATCCCAGCCTTCGGGGCCTATCCCTAATATTGGCCTTCGTGAGGCCATATATTCAAATAGTTTCCCCGGAATGATGGCACGCGTTTGTTCACTGTCTATTTCTGCCAGCAACAGGATCTGTGATCTGCGCTGTAAGGCCACAGCCTTCGGATGAGAGACATAGGGTAAATGCTTGAACAAGGATTCGAGTCCGCATGCTTTAATACTTTCCAGGATCTCATCCCCTACTACGCCTGTAAGATGAATTTCCAGGTCTTCCCTAAAGCCGGGAATTTCTTTAGCGCAATCCGAAAGCGCCTGCCATAGATTTTTTGGATTCCTCCCGCTGAGCAGGGATCCGATATGTGAAATGGTGAATTGAGAATCAAGGACGGTGTCATCTACCATGTCCAGGTCATGGCCATTGGTGATCAGGCTGACTGGCTGCTTCGTTTTTTGCTGAAACTCCTCGCGAGTACTTCCACTGGTAACAATAATGTGATCGGCTGCATTCAGGACTTTCTTTTCTAAAGCTTCGTGACTGCGTTTTGCTCGCTTCCCTAATCTGAGATCGCCGTGGTAGCCAATGGTCGTCCAGGGATCCCTGAAGTCTGCGATCCAACGGATACCGGTACTGCCCTGTAAGGCGAGTCCGATCAAATGCATGCTATGCGGCGGACCTGTAGTGATCACTGTTTTTATGTCTTCTTGCCGAATTACTTCCGTCAGGTATGCAACAGAAGGTTCGACCCAATTTTTCCTGCCGTCAGGGATATAGAAATTTCCACGCACCCAAAGCAGAAACCGCTCTATCACCGATGGGTTTTTGCTTTTAATGATGCCACTGCTCAAACGTTTAGTCTTTTTTCCGAACAAGCGATTTGCCAACCCATACGGTTCTCGGATGGGCTGAGAAAGCAAGGTGATGTCTTTGGGAATATCTGTTAATAAGGATTCGTCGCGGATAGGATACTGCGCATTTTTTGGGGTATAGACGACGGGATGGATATCGTGTGACGGTAGATAGGTTGCGAACTTTAGCCATCGTTGTACCCCCGGTCCGCCTGCCGGTGGCCAATAATAGGTTACGATGAGCACTTTCTTCATTCCTTTTTAGCGAAAGGGAGGAATGGGTAAGCAATTCCGCCGATTAAAAGTACGAACAAAAGCAGGGAACTTCCCAGGCTGATCTTTTTCCCTCTTTCGACGACTTCGGGCTTAAAAAGGAATTCGATCTCATGCTCCCCTTCAGGTACTTTCAGGGCACGGAGGGCATGGTTCACCCGAAAATGAGGTGTTTTTATGCCATCTATATATGCATCCCATCCGGGGGAATAATACATTTCCGAAAAGACAACTGCGGCCGGAGAACTCGTTTGGCTTCGGTACCTTATCCTGTCAGGTTGATGATCTAAAAGAGTTATCACTGCTAGTGAGTCCGATTTAAAAGCGAGTGGACTTATATCCGGGAACTCTGCTGTATTGATCACTGCTTTATTCTTGGTGTCGAATTCCTTCAATTTTGTGATCTCTTCGTCTCTGGAAGTAACCGGAACCAGCTCTGTCACAAACCAGGCGTTGCCATTCGCATCCGGATTCATGGTGCCAAAGGTCTGGCCATCTTCGTCTGCCTGTATGAGGTATTTTACGTTGAGCATGTTTAATACTTCGAAATTGCCCTCGTAGATGTGGAATTCGAACAGGTCTTGCATCGCAGCAGGTTTGGCAGCGTGATATCCGCCAATAGATTTATGGAAGTAGGAAGTCCTGGCGCCATTTAAGCCTTCAGATGCGTCATATACCCTGTAAATGGAACTATCTGCAGCAATCTGTTTGTCTACATTGCGTTCAGGAAAGGGCTCGCGCATCTCTCTCTTACGTACAAAATCTTCTTCATTTACATAGCGTCTGTCTACACCAACCAGGTCTACCACTATTAAAATTCCAAGAGCGATCACCAGGACATTGGCTTTGATCTTATCTTTTAAAAACAGCCATAAGGCCAGCGCAGCCAGCAGTACAAATATCAGTGAGCGTAGGGTGTCATTGAGAAACAAGGCTTCCCGATCCCGAATGATCATTGTCATGATCTCGTTTCCGAAATAGCGTTCATATGTAGCATCGTTCAAGCCAGCAAAAGAAAAGGTAGATCTGAAGACTAGAAGCAAGAGGCCTACTCCCACCGTAACGATGGTACTGTACAGCAAAGCTTTAGTCTTCTTTTTCGTACTCACATTTGGATTGAGCAAATAGGCCAATGCCATAGTCCCAAGGATTGGCACACAGAGTTCCAGGATCACCTGGATTGAAGAAACGGCCCTGAATTTATCGTATATCGGAAAATAATCGATCATAAAATTGGTCAGCCCACTGAAGTTATGACCCCAGGAAAGTACGAGCGACAACGATGCCCCAACGATCATCCACCATTTGGGAAATCCCCTGACCAGGAATATACCGAGGAAAAAGAGTAGCAATACAACGGCCCCAAGATAGGCAGGGGCTGCAACGCCCGGTTGATCCCCCCAGTACAATGGAAGGCCTTTGGAAAATTCCAGCGCCCGAGTGCGCGAGAGTCCTTGTTCTGTTAAGTATTCATAGGTATTAGATTTCTCGCCCAGGTTTTCGTTATTCGATCCGCCAAATAATCCCGGGACAAATAAATTGAGACTTTCCGAAATACCATAGCTGTATTGGGTGATGTATTCCTTGCTGAGTCCACCCGTATCCTCTTTCGGACTTCCATCGGGATTGATCGTCAGGACTGATTTACCCCGTGTACTCCAATCCGCATATTCCTTTGTGGCCATGAGCGAGGTCGCATTCATGCCTATTCCAATAGCAACAGCAACAAGAAGGAGTCCGACTGAAAGACCAAAGTGTTTAAGTTGACTTCTTTTAATAGCTGCAATCAAATAGACAGCGCCAATTACCAGGACTAACAACATAAAATAATATGTCATTTGGTAGTGGTTTGCTCCCACTTCCAGGGCCATGGCAAGAGCTGTCAGCAGAAAGCCCCAGATATATTTTTTCCTGAAAACCAGTACTATGCCGCCTAATAACATCGGCAGATAGCCCAGGGCATGCGCTTTTGCATTATGCCCAACTCCAAGGATGATCACCAAGTAAGTAGAGAAGCCAAATGCCAGGGCGCCCAATACGGCTAACCTGAAATCCATTTTCAGACACCTCAATAATATATAGAAACTAAGAAAATATAGGAAGAGGTAATCTGCCGGTCTGGGAAGGAAACGGATCCCCCGATCTATGGCTTTGACAACATCATTTGGATAGTAGGCCCCTAATTGAAAAGTGGGCATGCCGCCAAAGGCGCTGTTTGTCCAATAAGGCTCACGTTCATATGTCTCGCGAAAATCGTTCTGCTCCTTTGCCATGCCCGTATACTGTGCTATATCGGACTGGTAAATAGTTTTCCCTTGCAGGACAGGGGAAAAATACAAGAGGGAAATAAGGATGAAAAAAGCGAGGGCAAAAAAATGAATGAATAGCGCTCTAATGCCGGGCTTCATAGGTTGGTTTGGTGTTGGTTATGGAATCTCTTCAAAGTCGATATATTCTCCGATATCTTTGGAAGAAGTTGAAGAACTCCTTTTATTTCGTGTAAATGGCATGCCATCTCCGGATTTCTCATCGACTGTCCCATCATCAAAAAATGTACCCATTTGCTGTTCCATACGCTGACTCACCTTTTTGGCCGCATACTTCATCATCTTGGGAAATAACCATCTGGAAAGCAGGCTAAACAGGTAGTAGGAGGCGATCAAAACGAGTAGGATCTTTAAAAGCACCATATTCTGCATAGAATTTATATCAAAAGTACAATTCCAGCGTTTTATAGACTGAAGAAAAGTCATAAAATAATAATAAAATCAAGTCCATGGGATTGCGCACTCACATCAAAACCCGGATCCTTACCCTACTAACGATAGCTTATGCGCTGCCCACTGCGGTTTCTGCCCAGTACACCGATGTTATTAATTCTAATCGCCCAGGCCTCTCTGTCAGCGCCTATGCCGTTGGAACAGGAGTTATACAGGCCGAATTAGGCCTCGGATTCGAGCAGAGGGATCACAGTCGGCTCGACAATGAATCCAATATGTTCACCCCTGAGTTATCGCTGAGGTACGGATTGTTCTTTGAGACCTTGGAGTTAAACTATGAAGGCAGATATGTCAATCAGAATATTGACTATCTGGGTTTCGATCTCAGTGAAACACGGACCGATTTTGAGCGCAACCGTTTAGGGTTGAAATTTTTGCTCTTTGATCCATTTAAAGATCCTAATAAAAATAAACCCAATATTCGAAGCTGGCGTGCGAATAATGTATTTCAACTTAAAAATTTAGTCCCGGCGATCTCTATTTATGCCGGAGCCAACTTTGTTTTAGGAGACAATCCTTTCTATCCGGGAGAGCCTACAGTATCGCCCAGGGTCATGATCGCCACACAAAGCAGGCTGACGCCTCGTTTTGTCCTTATCTCTAATATCTCTTACGACAGAATAGGGACGGATTTCCCGGAATACCAATACACCATTTCATTTCAACATGCCTTTAGAAATCCGAAGTGGAGCGTTTTTGTAGAGAATCAAGGAATTAAGAGCGATAGGTATGCAGATGTGCTCTTGCGCAGCGGCGTCGCCCATTTGTTCAATGAAAATTTCCAAATGGATGCCTTCCTGGGCTCCAATTTTAAAAATACCCCCAGCAGGCTCTTTGGCATGTTGGGCATGTCTTACCGCTTAGATTTCCATAAAGATCCCGAGATAAAGCCAATTGACGAACAAGCCGGAGGCCAGAATGGAGGTGATATTAAGCGCAATACTTTTAAGAAAAAGAAGAAAGGCCTGTTTGGCATATCCAAAAAGGATAAAAGAAAACGAAAGAAAAAGAAGATCGACCAATAAGAACTCTCCCGGCCTTTAAAAGTGCCGGGATTCTTTTTTACTATACCCAATAATTGCTATTATTGATCATCCAAGCGCTGAAGATGATCCGAATAGAAGAAGTCAAAACCAAAAAACAACTGCGGGCCTTTGTAAAGTTCCCGTTTTCCATTTATAAAGATTCGCCTTATTGGGTGCCCCCTATTATCAGGGAAGAGATGGGCACGTTTAATAAAGAAGTGAATCCTGCCTTTATTGATGCCGATGTTTGGTTCTTTCTTGCCTATAAAGAGGGTGTCCCTGCCGGGCGGGTCGCTGCTATTATTAATTGGATAGAGGTAGATCATCAGAAAGTAAGGAAAATGCGTTTCGGATGGTTCGACTTTATTGACGATCCTGAAGTAAGTAAGGCCTTGTTGGAAAAAGTGGAAGCCATTGGCCGGGAGCATCACCTGGAGTATATGGAAGGTCCTGTAGGTTTTTCAAACCTGGACAAAGTAGGCGTGCTTACAGAGGGTTTTGAAGAAATGGGAACTATGATTACCTGGTATAATCATCCGTATTATCAATCGCACTATGAGGCGTATGGGATGGTCAAGGAAAAAGGCTATCTGGAGAGCAAATTCCCGGAAAAGAATGCCGATCCTAAATTTTTCTCGAGGGTAGATGAACTGGTCCAAAAGCGATATAATTTACGCCCCCTTGCTTTTACAAAGACATCGGAGATCATGCCCTGGGCCGATAAAATGTTTGACCTTTTCAATGAAAGCTATGTAAAGCTCTCTTCTTTTGTCCCGATGACAGACATACAGAAGGAATATTTTAAAAAGAAGTATATCTCGTTTATCAACCCTGAATATGTAAAATTTGTGGTTGATGCAAACGACAAACTCATAGCTTTTGCTATAGTGATGCCGTCATTTTCCAAGGCCTTGCAAAAAGCTAATGGGCGGCTGTGGCCCTTTGGATTTCTGCATTTGCTCAATGCAAAGAAAAATAGCAAAGATGTGATCTTTTACCTGATCGGCATTCATCCGGAATACCAGAATAAAGGAGTTACGGCAGTCATTTTTGGTCAATACCACAAAACTTTTAGGGCAAAGAATATCGACATGTGTTATCGTACGCCGGAATTAGAAGACAATCTGGCTATCCAGAAATTATGGAAGCACTTTGATCCTGTTGTTTACAAACGACGCAGGACGTATAAAAAAATATTGAATTAAATTACTCTCCCATTGCAGCGATAACTGCGGCTGAAAGTCGCTTATACGTACCATTTTCGAGCCGTTCTCTTATGGATGAAAAAGCATCGAGGGTTATCTTAACATCCTCCAGGGTATGAGAAGCCGTTGGGATCATACGTAAGAGGATCATGCCTTTAGGGATCACCGGGTATACAACTATAGAACAGAAGATCCCGTAATTTTCACGAAGATCTCTTACCAAGGCCATTGCTTCAGGAATACTACCACTCAAATAAACAGGGGTTACGCAACTGGACGTATTACCGATATCAAAACCGCGCTCTTTCAGTCCGTTTTGCAGGGCATTTACGTTCCCCCACAATTTGGACTTGAGCTCTGGCATGGTTTTAAGCATATCAAGGCGCTTTAAAGCCCCTTTAACGTAGATCATAGGAAGCGACTTGGCAAACATCTGCGAGCGCAGATTGTATCTCAGGTAGTCAATAATTGCTTTATCGGCAGCGAGAAATGCCCCGATCCCGGCCATTGATTTTGCGAAAGTTGCAAAATATACATCAATACCATCCTGAACGCCTTGTTCCTCCCCTGCTCCGGCACCTGTTTTACCTAGTGTTCCAAATCCATGGGCATCATCAACAAGAATCCGGAAATTATATTTTTTCTTGAGGGCAATTATCTCTTTTAGCTTGCCTTGTTCACCGCGCATTCCAAAAACACCTTCGGTGATCACAAGAATACCACCCCCCGACTGCTCAGCTAGTTTTGTTGCGCGAGTTAAGTTTTTTTCCAGACTTTCAATGTCGTTATGCTTGAAAGTAAAGCGCTTTCCCATGTGCAACCTTACGCCATCAATAATACAGGCATGGGAATCTACATCATAAACGATGATATCGTCCTTGGAAACCAGTGCGTCTATTGCAGATAGGATTCCCTGGTATCCAAAATTTAAGAGATAGGCAGATTCCTTGCTTACAAATTCGGCCAATTGCTGTTCCAGCTGCTCATGATGATCCGTATGCCCACTCATCATCCGGGCGCCCATTGGATATGCGGCCCCATACTCCAGGGCAGCTTCGCCATCTACTTTCTTAATTTCAGGGAGATTAGCCAGGCCGAGATAATCATTAATACTCCAGGTTATGACTTCTTTGCCCTGGAATTTCATTCGATTTGAGATAGGTCCCTCTAATTTCGGAAATACGAAGTATCCTTCCGCCTGCGACGCCCATTTACCTAATGGACCTTTGTTCTCTGTGATCCGCTCGAATAAGTCTCTCATTATAGCCTGTTTGGTTTTGAGTGTAAAACTATGGATTTTTGTGCGCTCCTCATAATTTAAAATGTCTTCTTTCTAGCCATAAAAAAAAAGCAATGACGGGCGGTCATTGCTGATTTACAATATGTTAGCCAATTATTTGACTGTTTGTACAGTCTTTTTTTCGACGCTAGTTTTTTCTGCAGAAAATCCTTGCTCCTCCATCCATTTATCATCGTATATTTTGCTCATATACCGAGAACCATGGTCAGGGAAGATCACTACAACCCTGCTGTCTTTGTTGAATTCACCACTTTTAGCTGCCTTGCGAATTGCATGAAGGGCAGCGCCACTAGTATAGCCTACAAATAGTCCTTCTTTTCTGGCAATTTCACGAGCTGCGTGGGCACTTTCTTCATCTGATACCTTGATAAAATCATCAATGATCTCAAAATTTGTGGCATCAGGGATCAGGTTCTTGCCTAAACCTTCAATGCGATACGGATAGATCTCATTGGCATCAAATTCACCAGTTTCATGATATTTTTTGATCACAGAACCGTAGGCATCTACACCCAGTATTTTGATCTTTGGATTCTGTTCCTTGAGATATTTGGCTGTTCCGGAAATAGTACCCCCTGTACCGCTACAAGCGATCAAATGGGTTATAGTACCATCGGTTTGTTCCCAAATTTCAGGACCAGTAGTAGCATAATGGGCTTTTATATTCAACTGATTGAAATACTGGTTGATATAAATAGAACCTTTGTTTTCTTTGTGTAAACGCTTGGCAACCTCGTAATAAGAACGAGGATCATCAGCACTGACATGTGCAGGACACACATGCACTTCGGCACCCATGGCGCGAAGCATGTCTATTTTGTCTTTAGACGATTTAGAACTCACTGCCAGAATACATCTATAGCCTTTTACTACACTCACCATGGCAATGCTAAATCCAGTATTACCAGAAGTAGTTTCCACAATAGTGGCACCCTCATTGAGGATGCCAAGGCGCTCCGCTTCTTCAATAATATGAATAGCGATCCGGTCCTTGGAAGAATGACCAGGATTCATGGCTTCAACTTTAGCGTAAAACTCTCCGGGAATGGCTTGGGTAACGGAGTTTAATTGGATGAGTGGCGTATTCCCGATGAGCTCGAGAATATTGTTATAGGCCCTTATCTTTTGTTCCATACAGTCAGGTTAGTCTTGCAAACCCTTTGGGGGGATATGCATACAAGAGGCAAAAATAGCAATTTTTTAATTTATTGTGTAACTTCCTCTAAATCAAGTAGAAAGGCATACTCCTTTGCATACTCTTTTAAGGCTTCAAAGCGCCCTGATGCCCCGCCATGACCTGCATCCATGTTGGTATCTAAATAAAGTACATTATCCCCTGTTTTATACTCCCTTAATTTGGCGACCCATTTGGCAGGTTCCCAGTACTGAACCTGGGAATCATGAAGTCCTGTAGTTACATAAAGATTAGGATACTCCTTAGCTTCTACATTGTCATAGGGCGAGTACGATTTCATATACTGATAATAGGCCTCATCATTTGGATTGCCCCATTCATCATACTCCCCTGTCGTTAGCGGAATAGAATCATCTAACATAGTTGTAACGACATCTACAAAAGGCACAGCGGCGATCACTCCGTTATAAAGCTCAGGAGCCATGTTTACCACGGCCCCCATTAGCAGCCCACCGGCAGAGCCCCCACTGGCATACAAATGCTCCTTAGATGTATACCCACTTTCGATCAGGAATTTTGAACAATCAATAAAATCTGTAAAAGTGTTTATTTTCTTCAGCAATTTGCCGTCTTCATACCATGGCCGACCGAGATATTGGCCTCCCCGGATATGCGAGACAGCATAAATAAATCCACGATCCAGCAAACTAAGTCGTATGCTCGAGAAATAGGGGTCTGACGTACTGCCATAAGATCCGTAGGAATACTGTAAAAGGGGTCCGCCCGCCTTGGGATCTGTATCCTTATGGTAGACCAGAGAGATTGCCACCTTAGCGCCGTCCCTTGCTGTGGCCCAAACGCGTTCTGATATATAATTCGCTTTATCGAAGCTGCCTCCCAATATTTCCTGTTCCTTTTTGATCTCTTTTTCTTTCGTGCGCATGTTAAAGTCAATCACAGAATTTGGATTTGTCATGGCACTATAATTATAGCGAAGCGTTTCTGTATCAAACTCGGGATTAGTAGAAGTCCAGGCCACATAGGTTTCATTGTCAAATGGGATGTGATAGCTGTCTGTTCCATTCCAACGGACGATCTTTATATTGTTCAGGCCATTTTCCCGTTCCGATAGAACATAATAATCCTTAAAAGTGTCTATGTCTTGCATCAACACATCATCTCTATGAGGAATAAAGTCTTTCCACTGATCCTGGCCCGTATTATTATCCGGAGTTTTCATCACTTTGAAATTGGTAGCCCCGTCCTTATTTGTCAGCACATAAAATTCATTCCCGTGATGCGCTATATTGTATTCCAGGCCGCGTTCCCTGGGTGAAAATATCTTAAACTTTCCATTCGGGTTATTGGCTTTAAGTATTTGAAATTCTGAGGTTAAGGTGCTGAAAGAACCAATTACGATAAATTTCTCAGACTTAGTCTTATACACTCCAATTGAAAAGGTGTCATCTGCTTCGTGAAAGACCAGTTCATCCTGATCGGAAGATGTTCCTAAAACGTGTTTGTAGATATGCGAAGATCTCAGGGTTTCCGGATCCTTTTTTGTATAAAAAAGCGTTTTATTATCATCTGCCCAAACAGAGCTTCCCGTAGTGTTATCGATCTTATCAGGATATATCTCTCCAGTGCTCAAATTCTTGATCTGTATATGATACTTTCTCCTTGACACCGTATCCACTCCAAAAGCAGCCAGGGTATTATCCGGACTTACATTAACTCCGCGTAAATTGAAAAATTCATGTCCTTTGGCCAGTTCGTTACAATTAAACATAATCTCTTCTTCCGCATCCAGATTATCTTTGAATCTGCCATATATTGGATATTCATAGCCTTCCTCATAGCGGGTAGCATAATAATAGCTATGCTTTTTATAGGGAACCGAGGAATCATCTTCCTTGATCCGTCCTCTCATTTCCTCATAAAGCTCTTTTTGAAAGGCCTCGGTATGAGCAGTCATCTCTTTATAATAGGCATTCTCGGCCTCTAAATAATCCAGTACCTCCTGGTCTTCCCGTTGGTTTAACCAGTAGTAATTGTCGACACGCGTGTCGCCATGTATCGTCAATTCTTTTGCTTCTTTCTTAGCAATTGGAGGAACCAGTTCAGACATTTTTTTCTGTTGTTCTTGGCATGAGGTCGCAAAAATAAGACTTATTGCGAATAGGATATAGTAAGAGGAATGTTTCATAAGTGCTTTGATTAGCGGCGCAATTTACTAATTTTGAAGCATCAAAGACAGAATATATGTTAGGAGACATGATGGGAATGATGGGAAAGCTCAAGGAAGCCAAGGAAAAAGTTAGAGCTACCAAAGAACGCATGAATACAATTGAATTGCGGGAAGTATCTGAGGATAAGAACATAACGGTTACTTTGACGGCAAACCGAGAGATTAAAACGATTCAATTAGATGATTCACTTTTATCGGATAAAAGCCAACTTGAAATATCCCTGGTAAATACCTTGAACAAGGCAATAAAGAAAGCCGGAGAGGTTCATGATACGGAACTTGCTGCAGCAGCAAAAGACGGACTACCCAATATTCCGGGAATGGAAGCGTTCTTAAAATAGTGTATATCGGCATGCTTCTTGTTGATCTAATCCATCATTACGACCTATGAAACGCTATTTTATACTTTTTCTTCTTCTCCCAGTAATTGGACTTAGTCAGAGTGATAAGATCTCTGTGGCTGATGTCAGCTGGCATCTGAACTATGAGAAGGCGCTGAAAGAATCTAAAAAAGAAAATAAAAATATCCTGGTCTATTTTACAGGAAGTGATTGGTGTGCTCCTTGTAAGAAGTTAAAAACTGACTTCTTTGAAACAGCTGATTTTAAGGCCGCTTCCGAGAATTATGTTTTGCTTTATGTGGACATACCCATGAATAAAGATATTTTGTCTTCCAGACAATTGGCTCATAATAAATCGCTTCTCCCAAAACTGAACAAGAAGAGTGTTTTTCCTTTATTCACTGTAGTTGATTCTAAGGAACGGCAATTAGATAAAATGTCAGGTTATAATATGACCGGTGAGATCCGGTATCACCTGGAATTTATGGAAAAGAATAAGGGCTAAGAACCTATACAATTAAAAAAGGCTTCCAAATGGAAGCCTTTTTTGTTTTTGTGAAAAATCCAGATTAGTTATTGATCAACCTGAATTCTGTTCTTCTGTTAGCAGTATGCTCTCTCTCAGTACAGGATACGCCGTCAGCACATCTGTTCTTCAAGTTTCGCTCTCCGTAGCCATTGGCAACCAATAAGCTGGAGTTTACTCCTTTAGTGATCAGGTAATCTGCAACAGCTTTCGCTCTTCTTTCAGAAAGACTCTGGTTAGAAGTTGCAGAACCGCGGGCATCTGTATGTGAAGCGATTTCCAATTTAACACCAGGGTTCTGTTGTAGAACGGGCATTAGACGAGAATCAATAATTCGCATAGCTTCAGCAGTAAGAGAAGCACTACCTAAATTCCAATTGATAGGAAGCGCTTGGTATTCTACTAAAGAACACTCAACTTCCTTCCAGGTAGTTAATCCACCTTTCTCTTTCAAAACTTCGCGTGTTACCGTACGAGTTTCAGCAGGAATGGTTTCTTCACGCGTAGTGGCATCTGTGTCCAAAACAGTTTTGGTGATCTCTGTATATTCAGCAGGAATGATCTCCTCTACTACACGGGCAGGCTCAAGCAAAACGCGCTTAGTGTATGATCCGGATTTAGACCCAAGTGCTGAAGATGTTGTACTGGCATCATTGGCCAATACCTGCGTAGACACAGTAGTATACTCTGCAGGATAGCCTTTGTAACACCAATAGCGACAATCGTCCGGATTCCCGGAAGCACAGTCAGGTGCAGGTGAACCCAATTCCCACTGGGCATAAGCCGGTTTAACCTCGATCGTTTCCGAACTCGGTGAAAATTTAGCCGGGATAACAGATAAGGCGTTTCCACCTTCTTTTGATACATAAGAAACAGTTTCAGTTCCCCATTTAGCTGGAACAACTGATAACCTCTTTCCTTCTTCTTTAACCAATACTCTTTCAGTTACCGTTTTGAATGTGGCAGGTACAGTCCTTAGGACTTTGTAAGCTGGTTTAAGGGTAATTGTCACTGTTTCGTTGACGTAAACATCAGGCGTAGTACAACGAACATAGCACTTACCTGGTTCAGGGTTGGCTGGGAGATCTTGTGACATCCCATAGGCGGTTACCAATACCGCCAAAAGAAAAAACTTGCTTTTCATAATAGTCTAGTGTTTTAATTAATAGATACTCGCGAAAGTCTATAATTCTATTTTTTACCAACTAACATGCCGCAAATTAAATTTTAGCAATCGATGAAGTGCTCTAAAAAGTCGATGAAATGCAAGAATGACGCAAATTAGACAAGTATTTGTACGTATTTTCTGTATTTACTCTAGAATTTGAAAAGTCTCAATTCACTACCTCTCTTATTGTTTCTAAAAGAATACTCATAATTATGTGCCTTGTGAAGTCAGGGCATTGAAGAGAGTACAGATAATACCTTATCGTGCATGGTATCCGTATAATCCAAATGCGTCACCATCCGTAATTTACCACCACCCATCCCTATTATATGGATGTCCTCATCCTTGAGCTGCTGTATGAACGTATCGATGGACATTAGATCTTCATTTAGTTCAAATATCAGGATATTAGTCTCTACCGGCGCCACATAGCTGACAAAGGATTTAGTTGCTAATAATTCTCCTAGCTCCCTTGCTCTATAATGGTCATCTCCTAAACGCTCTAAATTATTTTCCAGGGCATAGATACCTGCAGCAGCCAGGTAACCGCTCTGGCGCATACCACCACCAAGGATCTTACGAATTCGAATAGCTTCTTCCATTAAAGGCTCGCTACCCAATAAAAGCGACCCTACAGGACAGCCCAGTCCTTTGCTCAGGCATACACTAATGGTGTCAAATAATTCGCCACAGGTTTTTGGATCAATGGTGCCTGCGGCCATTGCGTTCCATATCCGGGCTCCATCAAGATGATATGCTAATCCGTTAGAAGTGCAAAGCGACTTAATCTTCTCTAGCTCCTCGACATCCCAACAGGCCCCCCCGCCTTTGTTAGTCGTATTTTCAATACATACTAAAGCTGTTCTTGGACTGTGGTAGAAGTCGGGCGGATTAATAGCTTCTTCTACCTGTGAAACCGTCATCATTCCCCTATTGCCATCAACAAGCTTACAGGAAACACCGCTATTAAAGCTGGCCCCGCCGCCTTCGTAATTGTAGACGTGGGCATACTTATCGCAGATAAGTTGATCTCCCGGCTGGGTATGTAGTTTAATAGCCGTCTGATTTGTCATCGTGCCACTGGGAAAGAATAAAGCGGCTTCCATACCAAACATACGGGCCACTTTCTGCTCCAGTGCATTTACGGTTGGATCTTCCTTAAAAACATCATCCCCTACCTCAGCACTCATCATAGCCTTGAGCATCCCCGGGCTGGGATGTGCAACAGTATCGCTGATCAGGTTGATCTTCACTCCGATTGATTATGGGTTCATGCAAGACATCCCAATAGGCGAACCATCTGGGATCTTTGCTACCGGTGTCGGTTTAAACTCATCCATGTCCTCAAAAAAGGCGTCAATTCTTCTCACCATTTCCACGCTTACCGATGATGCCTTTTTGGTCAGTAGTCCTTTCTTTATGGAAAGCAGTCTCGCTGCTGCTATCGCATTAACCTGGTCATACACTTGCTTATGGGCAGCGAGATTCATCAAATGATGGATCACCCTGAAGTTAACAGCATTCCTTACCGTTTCCGCATAGCCGGAACCTCCAGATTTGTCGATGCTGACCTCAATTAATTGGTCTAAAACTTCATCTAAGCCCAATTGGTTTTTTTCCATGGCTTTGTTTTGCACCAATCGAGACGCCCGTTGCGGGTGCAATAATAGCGAAAGGCTAAAATCTGCCGCTGTCTCTGCCGCCGAAATAGCATCGAAACTAACTCCGGTTACACCTTTAAAGGATTCCCTGGTACGAGGATAGCCCATCGCCCTGGGAGGAAATAGTTTTAAAACATTCTCCGGGATCATGAGTGTGCGGGGATCAATTGTACTGAGCACCTGATCCAGAGCATTTAATTGAGCTTCTTTTGAAAGCACACTAACAACGGGCGAAGCCGCACCTTTTACAGCATAGGTATAGTTCTGCCCCCCAATTAGCTTAACAGCGCCTTCTGTTTGATAGCGATGGAAAAAATAAAGAGGTACAAAAACATCTTCGAGTACCGTATTAGGCTCATCGGTTCGTATGTTATCTATTGAAAATTGGGAAATGGCTTTTTCCCTTACTTTTAAAACTCTTTCTAATTCCTGGGAGGGAATTGTTCCGTTATCCCATAGATGTGCCTGGGCATGAGAGCCGCCCTGTGGCCTGGCGTCTTGATCAGATATATAACGCAGTCCTTTTTGAAATGCCTTTTCCAGGATATAGTTCAGGGCTTCGCCTTCCTCAGCATCCGCACCAAAATCAGAATAGGAATAGGCCACAGTAACTTTATCCCAGTCCCCTATTCCGGTATCATAGGCTTCGTCAAAATTTAAATTACCATCTCTAATTGCTATATAAGGATGAGGATAATCCATAACCGATGCCCTGTTATTGGTGCTGGCTGCAAAATTATGAGCAAAGCCAAGGGTGTGCCCAATCTCATGCGCTGATAATTGGCGGATTCTGGCCAGGGCCATTTCCAGCATGGCCTGGTAATTATCATCTCGTTCGGCAAAAGGTTGATTCATTAAGGCCTGTGCGATCATAAAATCCTGGCGTATGCGCAAACTCCCCAAACTCACATGCCCTTTGATGATCTCGCCGGTTCTCGGGTCGCTTACACTAGAGCCGTAGCTCCATCCCCGGGTTGAACGGTGTACCCACTGGATTACATTGTAACGGACATCCAAAGGGTCTGCATCGCCCGGTAAGATCCTTAGCTGGAAAGCGTCTTTAAATCCGATACTTTCAAAGGCCTGGTTCCACCAACTGCCTCCTTCGAGCAACGCAGAACGCACGGGCTCTGGTGTGCCATTGTCCAGGTAGTAAATAATGGGTTCCACAGCTTCACTCACCTCAGCATTAAGGTCCTTTTTCTTAAGTCTATGTCGTGTGACATATCGTTTTAAAATAGGTTGCTGTACGGGCGTGGCATAATCGTAATAACTAAATGGATAGGAGCCACATCGCGGATCAAACTCCCTTGGTGTATAATCGGAATCCGGAAGTTCAATAAAGGAATGATGCTGCGACACAGTTACTAAATTTGGATTTGGCGTCACAGAACGTATAAGACTACCTTTTGCATCCCCTTTAAAAGTGAGAATCGCATCGAATTCCAGATTCTTGGGGAAGGCTTTGGTCCTATTGAAATCAAAAGCACTTTTGGTTTTGTCCAGT
>JAOTYW010000038.1 GCA_029861705.1 Flavobacteriaceae bacterium | reverse complement strand
GTTCTCCATCATATTAGGATCATTGTAGCCGGTTATTACAGCTAGAACCAACATGGCGACTAGGACGACAAAGAAGATGACACACTTTTTCATGAACTTGGTTTTTTGGGACGTATTCTTAAAAAAGGGAGATTTGAACTTACTTGAGGATACAAGGTATGAGGCAAGTGCTACCTTCGCAAATAATATGTATGAATGGTCAAATAATCCGTATGAACTGCACAACTTCTTCAGTTAACCCCGCTTAGTAAACCCTCACAATCATTATACTCCCTGCTCACAACATGATAGCCCAATAGGGGTAAACTACACTTTATACGCCTGACTGGTGCATTGATACGCAATCTGTTACCATCGATACATTTCAGGCCATCAGGCCGGTATATCCCTTTATTTTTGCTTAAATTACCTAATAATATTACGTCTATGATCGAAGCAGTTTTAGTAGATGATGAAGTAAAGGCAATACAAAGTCTTTCATGGGAGTTGACCAATTTCAGTAATGAAATTGAGATCATTGCAGCCTTCACAGATCCCATTGAAGCCCTGGGCTATTTGGAAGATAACAGACCGGATTGCCTTTTTTTAGATATTGAAATGCCCACAATGGACGGATTTCAATTTATCAAAAATATCAAGACAAAGAATTTTCCGGTAGTAATTACTACGGCCTATAACCAATACGCCATAAAGGCTCTTAAGAATGAAGCCATTGATTACTTGCTAAAACCCATTGATTCAGACGATCTAAAGGATACTATAGGGAAGATCAAGCGCTATAATTCCCGCAATTTTACCGCCGAAAACCTGGAAAAATTGTTGTTGAAATTCAACAATAATCCCATTCGTAAGAAGATCACGCTCAATACCGATGGAAAACTCATCTTTCTTGAAAGTGATGAAATTCTGTACGCAGAATCCGATGGTAATTATAGCACTATATTTCTGACCAATGGCACAAAGATCGTGCTGACTAAAAAGCTGAAAGAAGTCAATGAAATCCTACCTTCCGATACTTTTTTCAGAGTCCATAACTCCTTTATAGTAAATATTGGGAAGATCAAGGAATTTCTCAAAACAGATGGCTATGTGATCCTGGATTCCAAACATAAAATCCCCGTTTCACGCCAGAAAAAAAGTGATTTTCTGGATTTGTTGTAATCCCTTAAATTGACTGGTTGAATGCGAATCCTTTTGCCGATAACCGTCGTCCTATTCCTAACCTTATTCCAGGTTAGGCAATCTCCTCAGGAATATCAGTCTAAAACGGATAGCCTCATCCTAAAAAGACCTCTTAACTATGAAGCTCTTGATCAGGTGTATAAAAAGTATCTCAATGACACCCTCATACTAAACTATTTAAAGCTAAAGTCACGCCGAACAAATTATTCGGAAGGCCTTTCTTATTCTAATGCCAATCTTGCCAAGGTCTATCAGAAGCAGGGCCGTTTTACAAAAGCCCATATCTCCTATATGGAAGCTCTATCGGCCGCTGACCAATCTGAGAACCCTGAATATAAAGTAAATGCCTTAGTACAGCTTGCAGGACTCCATGAAGAGACTGATAGTTTAAAAACCGCTATCTATTTTTATCAGGATGCCTTGATCATTACAGATTCCTTGGAATCATTTTCGGACAAAACACTCCTGAAAAAGCAAGAGGCTGAAATTAAATTAGGTGATCTGTTCCGGCTGCTTCAAGATCCCGAGGCCGCCATTCAGTATTATCATAATGCCCTGGATACCGATTTCTTAATAGATGGATCAAAGGAATTACCTTCCATCTATTTGCGAATTGGACATGCGCTTAAAGACAAGGGTAGCCCGGAAGCGGCATTAGTTACCTATAGAAAGAGCAGGGCTGCGGCCCAAGGGGCGGGAAATCCTTCAATGTATGAATGGAGTGCTCTGGCCATAGTAGATCTGCTTATAGAGGCGGATCGATTAGAGGAAGCTGCAAAACTATTGGCTTCCCTGGAAACCGAAAATAAGGCTCGGAATAAGGACGCACAATTATCTATTATGCTGCTTCGAAGCCAACTGGCCTCAAAAAAAGGCACAATTAAAAGGGCTAGCGATATACTGTCCGAGGCCCAGACACTGGCAATTCAGACCGGAAATAGTGCTGCCCAGGCTGAAATTCACTTATTGCGCTCCGAGTTGGAACGCAGTGCGGGGAATTTTGAAGCTGCACTCAATGCATTTGCACAATACCATGCGCTACAAGATGAGCTTCAGCTTTCTAAGTCCAGAACCTATTTATACAATGCCATTATTCCCAATGATGCAAAAGCAAGAAAAAGTGAATTACAGCTGCTTATGGAAATAAATGAGCTAAACCAACTTCGATTAAAGCGAAGCCAAAATACGTTTTTGATCACAGGCTTATTATTTGCGCTCTTAACGCTGGTTCTATATATAATTTATCGGCAATATCAACTAAGAAATGAGCGGAAGGTAGTATCCCTCGAGCAAACCATGTTGCGAAGTCAGATGAATCCTCATTTTTTGTTTAATTCTTTAAATTCTATCAAACATTACATCATAAATAACGAACAAAAAAATGCAGTTCGATATCTGAATAAGTTCTCCAAATTAGTCAGGCGAATTTTAGAAGCTTCGTCTGCAAAAGAAACTACCTTGTCTGAGGAATTGGAAACAGTAGAGTTGTATATGAATATTGAAAATATTCGATTTTCTTATGAGATTGATTTTCAGATCCACATGGATGAGCAGGTTGATCCCGATCATATACGTATCCCTTCTTTAATCCTTCAACCTTTTTTGGAAAATGCCTTGTGGCATGGCCTTTCTTCTAAGAAAGGGCTTAAAAAGATTGATTTGCTTGTGAGTCGTGATGATCCCGATCAGATCAGTATTGAAATACGGGATAATGGTGTGGGGAGAGCAGCTTCGCAAAAACTGAAAGAGAGCAGGGTGCTTAAGCGAAAATCCTTAGGGATTGACATTACCAAAGAGCGCCTTCAAAACTTTGCAAAAGATTACCAGAACAATTTTGCTCTTCAAATTAACGACTTGGTAGATCCGGAAGGAAATCCGGAAGGTACTAGTGTAAAACTACATATTCCGACAACCTAGGATCCGGAAGCTTCTTCAAGTTCTTGATACCAGTCTTTGCCGAATTTTCGGATCAATGCATTTCGGACAAATTTATACAGCGGCATTTTCAAAGCCTGTCCCAGATCACAAGCTGCATTACATAAATGCCATTTGTGATAATTGACAGCCGTGAGTTCTGTATACTCTTTAATTCTCACAGGATAGAGGTGGCAAGATATTGGTTTCTGAAAGGAGATTTTTTTATCCAGGTAGGCCTTTTCGATCCCACATTTGGCTATTCCTTCGGGATCATATACCACATAGGCACACTCCTTTTTATTGACCAAAGGTGTTTCCCATTCCCCATCGTCGCCTTTAACATAGGTTCCTAGTTCTTCCAATGCTTTAATGCCTTCCGGTCTGAGATAATCCTTTATTTTAGGATAGATCTGATCCAAGACCGCCAATTCATCCTCCTGTAGTGGTGCTCCAGCCTCACCTTCTACACAACAGGCTCCTTTACAAGCATTAAGATCACAGGTAAAATGGGCTTCCAGCAAGTCGTCAGAAACGAGTGTTTTTCCTATTTGCAGCATCTGGAATAATTCACATCTAAAGATACAAGTTCACATCTAATAGATCCTATTTATTCCTTCATATATCTCGTATTCAAAATCAAAATAAAACGTAGTTTTGTGGATTGTTTGAAATGAAAATATATGAGCAAAACGCTTATTTACGTCCTGATCGGAATTGCCCTTTTGCTGATCATTTACAATGCGACGCTCATTAATGCAACAGCGCCCTTTGAGGGTGAGAGTATAGTAGCAGTTATCGGAATTGTTGCTGCGCTTTGTGCGATAGTTCTGCTACTGATCTATTGGACTTCTAAAAAGATCCAGCAATCACTGGATGAAGAAGATAAAAAATAACCCTATTCTTAAAGTGTTTCCCCGGAAGATTTGTTCTTATAGGAGGGCCTGTCAAGCTCCAGTACTTTTTGGATCATGGCATCTTCACGTCCTTTGATCTCCGCATGTAGATTTGGCGAAAAAAGTTGCTCTGCTAAGGATGCCTTTAAATATGTTTTCAGTTGATCTTCAAAATCGTAAAAACTAAGCTTGATCTTATTACGCAGGCAATAGTTGATAAAACGTTCAAATAGAATATCGTCCACACGATAGGTATCCCTAAAGATTCGCGGAGAATAAGTCTGGAATCGCGATCGATCTTCTTCCAGGTATTCGAATATAAATCGGGATAAAAATCCTAAACTATCTAAACTTTCGGCGGCTTCTTCTTCATTAGTACCTATAGGAACAAATTCGTCCGGAATAATACCCCCGCCTCCATAGACAATTTTCCCTAATGGCGTCGTAAATTTTAAAGAATCTGAAACTTTAATACTGTCCACAGTCACTAATTCACCATTGTGGGCGCGCTCAGTAAACTTATCGTAATAATCCTTACTTCCATTGGCGTAGGTGCGCTGAATTGAGCGTCCTGTTGGTGTAAAATAACGTGATACTGTTAGTCTGACCGCAGATCCGTCGCCGAGTTCCATCTCGCGCTGAACCAGGCCTTTTCCAAAGGATCGCCGACCCACAATAGTGCCTATATCGTTATCTTGTAAAGCACCAGCAATAATCTCACTGGCTGAAGCAGATCGTTCATTGATCAACACATAAACCGGTTTTTCTTCAAAGGTCCCTTTGCGTGTCGCATAGGTTTCGTTTATTTCCCCTTTTTTATTTTTCGTGAATAAGATCAATTTACCATCGGGTAAGAATTCATCCGCCATTTGCTCAGCAATTCCCAGGTAGCCTCCTGGATTATCCCGAAGATCGAGTACTAATTTCCTGGCGCCCTTGTGTTGCAATTCACCAAGTGCTACCATGAATTCATCATATGTTGATTCGGCGAATCTGTTAATCTTGATATAGCCCATATTCGAGCTAAGCATATAATAAGATTCCACACTTCGGATGGGGATCCTGTCTCTGGTAATGCTCACATCGAAAAATGCGTCGGTAAGCTTGCGGTATACTTTTAATTTTACCGTAGACCTTTGTGTTCCTTTTAAGCGTTGTACGATCGCATCATTCGTTAAGTTTCTGCCAAAAAGAGTATCCGTATCGGCCATAAGGATCTTATCTCCGCCTTGAAGTCCTTTGAGGAAACTTGGGCCATCTTTGATCGCACGAATGACCGTAATGGTATCTCGAAACATGTAAAAATTAATTCCGATCCCTACAAAATCCCCTTGCATATTCTCGGCAACTCGTTGCATCTCTTCCTTGGGGATATAAACCGAATGTGGGTCAAGTTTGTCGAGAATGTTATTGACGGTGACATCTACAATACTATCTGTATCTACCTCATCTACATATTCATAATCAATGTAGTCTATCAAGCGGTTGAGTTTGTCTTTCTTGGAGTTGGTAGTAAAGAGTTTTTCCGGACTGTCGTTAAAATGAAGTCGACCTCCAACGAGGATCCCAATGGCCAGAGCCAGGGCTATCACAGTGGGCCATATATAATAAGATCGCTTCATATACTTTGTGCTTAACGCGACATATGTTCTATTAAGGGTAAATGCGTGAGACCTACGCCTGCACGTTCCAGGAATACAAGTCCGCTACCGTCCTTATAGGCTTCCTGGTACACTACCCGAGTTATACCGGACTGGTGTATCAATTTGCTGCATTCCTTGCAAGGAGACATGGTAATATACAATGTAGCTCCTACGCACGATTGTGTAGACGCGGCCAGTTTAGATATGGCATTTGCTTCTGCATGTAAGACATACCATTTGGTGTAGCCTTCGTCGTCTTCGCAAAAATTCTCAAATCCTGTAGGTGTTCCATTATACCCATCGGAAATGATCATCCGGTCCTTAACTACGATCGCGCCAACTTGCCTTCGTTCGCAATATGAAAGTTTTCCCCATTCATATGCCATTCGCAAATAGGCACGGTCATATGTTTCTTGCTTTTTTATACTCACGTAAAAGAGTGGCTATTTGGCGCTAAGATACCGGCTTTGCCATAGCCTCACAACCTTGATAAGGTTAATTTTACGTGAAATTCTATTAAGGGAACGCTTTTACGATCATCGGTATTGTGATGATCCCGATCAGAATGGAAAATAAGCGGATATAAAACGCTTTATTGACCCGTAAGAGATCCATGGCCATGAAGGAAACAAAAAGCGCTGCAAAAATGACAACAACCTGTGATATCTCTATCCCTGTTGCAAATCCTAACAAAGGCCAGAATTTTTCCGGTTCATCGGCCATAAGCATCCTGAAGTAGTTAGAAAAGCCAAATCCATGGATCAAGCCAAAAAATGCCGTTATCGCCCCGTGAAGACCTAGATTTTGGTGTTTCTCGCCATCGATCTTCATCAGACAATTATAGACCGCCGTTGCCAATATGGTAATAGGAATTAGAAATTCAACCCAGGCAACCGGGACGGAGAGCAATCCATAAACTGCCATAGCCAGGGAAAGGCAATGCGCCACAGTAAATATCGTAACAAGAACTAAAACAGCTTTCCATTGCTTGAATTTAAAGGGTAAGGCCAGTGCAAACAGAAATAAGACATGATCATAGGCCCCCGGATCCATCACATGATTAAAACCTAATTTGATGTAAAAAATAAATCCATCCATGCCTCCTTATATTCCTCTTTCTTTTTGAATTTGTTCATAGGCCTTCTGCACTTCTTTAAATTTTTCCTCGGCACCTTTTTTAATGGCTTCATTATCTGATCGCACCTTGTCCGGGTGGTATTTTTTGGCCATTTTCCGATAGGCCTTCTTTACCTCATCATCCGTAGCCGTTTTTTGAATCTCCAGGATCTTGTAGGCAGTGTCTGCCTCTTTAATGAACATAGCCTTGATACTTTCAAAATCCCTTAAATGGATTCGCAAATAACCTGCTATCTCCCTGATCTTTTTAGATTCGGCAATACTAACAGTCCCATCGGCCCTGGCAATGCCAAATAGGAAATGGAGTAGTTGCAAGCGCACCTCATAGCGTGTGCGCTGCGCCAGGAAGGAGCCAATTCGCTGTGCAGAAACTTCGCGTTTGTTGATAACGTCATTAAAGGTTCTAAAAATGGCATTCGCTTTCTCCTTACCATAGGTTTGCAGAAAGTATTGCCTGACGTAATCTAATTCTCGCTGACTAACCTGGCCATCTGCCTTGATCACGATTGAGCATAAAGAGAGGAGGTGCAATTCAAAATCGGCAGGAGAGACTTCTGGGCGCGAAAAATCGCTGAAAATGGTGCGCCCTCCAGACGATCCACCCAGCTGATCTATTAAGCTGCCCACTAAAAAACCAATGAGTGCGCCGGGTAATCTAAATAGCATATAGCCAATGAATGCGGCTAGCCACTTTAACATGATTCAAAATTTTTCCAAATATAGAATAATGGCGCCACTCTTCATGACCACTCCCAGCTATCCTTTAAAAGCTGCCAGAACGATCAAAATTAAGTATCTTTGCCCTTCATATATTTAATAAAAAAGAAGTCTATGTATCCTGCAGAACTTGTAAAACCTATGCGCGACGATCTTGTTGCCGCTGGATTTGAAGAATTATTCAGTGCCAATGAAGTGGAAGATGCCCTGGGAAAAGAAGGCACTACACTTGTTGTGGTAAACTCCGTATGCGGATGTGCTGCGGCAAATGCCCGGCCCGCTGCCAAACTGAGTTTACAAAACGAGAAGAAACCAAATCGCCTGATAACTGTATTTGCCGGTGTTGATTATGAAGCTGTTGATGCAGCAAGGAATAAAATGATCCCGTTTCCGCCTTCATCGCCTAGTATGGCGCTCTTTAAAGATGGAGAATTGGTTCATATGATCGAAAGGCACCACATTGAAGGGCGCCCAGCTGAAATGATTGCCGAAAACCTGACAGAAGCTTATAACGAATTCTGCTAGTTTTAAAATAAAATCTAAATATTTGACCGCCCCGACATTCTGTTGGGGCGGTTTTTTATTTTTGTGATATGCGCAAGCTCCTGGCATATCCGCTTACTGTCATTTACTTCCTGTTCTTTGGACTGGCTCTCTTAGTCTTTCATCCCATTCAGTGGCTCTGCCTAAATTTGCTTGGATACAATGCCCATACTAAAAGCGTAAGTCTCCTTAATTTATGCCTGATGGGGTCTACACTTTTTCTTGGAACTCGATATCGATTTAAAAAAGCTGAGGAGTTACCAACAGATAGACCGCTTATCCTTGTATCCAATCATCAAAGTATGAATGACATCCCACCGCTGATCTGGTATATGAGAAAATATCATCCAAAATTTGTCAGCAAAAAAGAATTGGGGAAAGGCATTCCCAGCGTCTCCTATAATTTACGTCATGGGGGTTCTGTGCTCATCGATAGAAAAAACAAAGAGCAATCACTTAATGAGATAAAGAAATTAGGGCAGTACATAGAAAAATTTAACCGGAGTGCTGTTATCTTCCCAGAGGGTACACGTAGTCGGGACGGCATTACTAAAAAGTTTCACACCGGAGGACTCAAAGCACTTATGTCTACAGCTCCTTCAGCCTTACTTGTTCCGATCAGCATAAATAATTCCTGGAAACTCCTGCGCTATGGCAAATTTCCTTACGGGATAGGAACCTTTATATCTATAGACGTGCATGCACCTATTCCTAATTCGTCAGAAGTAAACAAGATCCTGGAGGAAGTTGAAACAAAGGTCAAATCCGAAATACGAACCTAACTATGAATGAGAAAGAGAAAATTACCCGAACTAAGATCTTTGTACAGGATATTCTTGCAGAGGCAGAGAAGGGCCACGACTGGTCCCATACATTGAGGGTGTATACAAATGCCTTACTCATTTCAAAAGGTGAAGAAGTGGATGCATTTGTCGTTCAATTGGCCGCCTTACTTCATGATATTGCCGACTCTAAATTTCACAATGGGAATGAAGAAGTTGGCCCTCTTAAAGCCCGGAACTTCCTTCAATCCATATCAATTGACCAAGAGATCATTGCCCATGTGGAGAACATCATCAGATATATGTCTTTTAAAAATACCCTGGAAGACCAGTCTGCAGCATTTTCTTCCCCGGAATTGGAAGTGGTTCGCGATGCTGATCGATTAGACGCTATTGGAGCCATAGGTATTGCCCGAACTTTCCACTTCGGCGGCTACAAGAACAGGTCAATGTACGATCCTGAAATTCCCCCACAAGTCAATCAAAGCAAAGAAGCTTATAAGAAGTCCAGTGCTCCTACCATTAATCATTTCTACGAAAAATTGTTGCTGCTCAAGGATATGATGCATACCCCAACAGCAAAAAAACTAGCTGAAGAAAGACATGATTTTATGCTTACGTTCCTGGAGCAATTCTTTAAAGAATGGAATGGTTAATTATTTTATGATGCTATCCTGTTTTGTATCTTCCCAAGTACAAAAAACCACATCTGATGAAAAGAAGGAAGTTCCTCAAAAATGTTGGTGCCACAAGTGCTGTCTTTAGCATTGTGCCAAGTTATGTCCTGGGCAAGACTCATATACCCCCAAGTGATACGCTTTATGTAGCCTCCTTTGGCGTTGGTGGCCGGGGAGCAGGGGTTATACGTGGTCTTATGCAAACCGGAAAAGTAAAGATGGTGGCCTTATGTGATGTAGATGAGCGTCAGGCAGCCCAAACCTATAAAAATTTCCCGGACACTAAGAAGTATAAAGATTTCAGGAAGGTCTATGATAAGCATCTTAAGGAAATGGATGCCATTATGGTGGCTACACCAGATCATACACATGCTACTATCGCCTTACCGTTTATGCGTGAGAAGAAACATGCCTATGTAGAGAAGCCCTTAACTCACAATATTTATGAAGCCAGGTTGATGACCAAGGTCGCTAAAGAAAATGGCCTGATCACTCAAATGGGAAACCAGGGGGCTTCCAGTCATGGCAGCAGGCAAACCAAGGAATTGATACAAGCCGGCATTATTGGAACTATTGAAAAAGTAGATTGCTGGACAAACAGGCCTGTATGGCCTCAAGGGGTTCCAGTACCTACAGAAAAACATGAAATTCCCAAAGAATTAGATTGGGATTTGTGGCTGGGTCCTGCAGCAGTTCGCGATTTCAACAACGCCTATTTGCCATTTAAATGGCGAGGTTGGTGGGATTTTGGAACCGGGGCACTAGGCGATATGGGCTGCCACATTATGGAAACGCCTTTTGGTGTGCTCGACCTTGGCTACCCGACAGAAGCAGAGGCAAGTTGTACTACGAATTGGGTGGGTGATTTTATTGAAGCAGATTACAGTGCTTCCTGCCCTTCCTCTTCTATTGTTCGCCTAAAATTTCCGGCTCCCGATCATGGAGACATCGCACTGACATGGTATGATGGCGGTATTTTACCTGATCTTCCGGACGAATTAAAAAACGACGAAACAATAGGAAGTAGTGCGGGTGGAACCATTTTCCACGGTTCAAAAGGAACATTGATTTGTGATGCGTATTCCAGAAACCCAAGATTACTACCTTCCGAACTAATGGGTATGTTTAACGCGCCGGCAGAACGTCTTCCACGTATTGATGGCGGCTTTGACGGACATGTAAAAAGTTGGGTGGAAGCTTGTATCAACGGAACAGAGGCATCTTCTGATTTTAAGAGATCAGGTCCTCTTACGGAAGCTGTTCTTATGGGAAACCTAGCCATCAAATCCTTCCAGTACAAAGAGTTGAAGAGCGGTAAAAAACAAGGAGACTGGGATGCCTTTAATTATCCGGGTCGAAGAAAACTCAAGTGGGATGGGGAGAACATGCGTATAACCAATTATGAAAAAGCTAATGATTGGGTGAGACGGGAATACCGCAAAGGTTGGGAATTAGAATAGTCGCAACTGACCCTCTTTATACATTAGATAGAGTTCCTTATTGAGCTCAGGCATAGATCTTCCTTGAAAGTACTTGCGCTTGGCGAGAGATGAGAGGGAATGAATTTGCTCAGCAATGTTTCCTTCTCCTCGGGTGCGTACTCCAAAGCGACTATCATTTAGTTGCCCTCCATGGCATTCTGCGATCTGATTTAATACTTTGTCAGCTTTATTAGGCATTGTTTTGTGGATCCAATCTGTAAAGATCTGCCCTATTGCACCATTAAGCCTCACAACCGTAATAGCAAATGAAGAGGCCCCTGCATCTGAAACAGCCTTTGCCAAATCCAGTATTTCATGGCTATTGATCCCTGGTATTATGGGCGCCAGCATAGCATTGACAGGTATGCCCATATCTGATAAAGACTTAATGGTTTGCAGTCTTCTCTTTATAGTTGTTGTTCTTGGCTCTAAAAGACGACGTGTTTCTTCAGACAATGATGTGACCGATACATGTACAGAAATCAACTTGTCTTTATGAAGTGATTCCAGAAGATCTCTATCCCTCAAAACCAACGCATTTTTTGTGATAATCCCCACAGGATGTTTGTATTTATTAAACACTTCAAGACACTCCCTGGTTATCTTGAATTTTTTTTCAGCAGGTTGATAACAATCCGTATTCCCAGATAAAACTATTGTCTCCGCCTTCCAGCTTCTACTTCTTAATTTCTTCTCCAAAAGGGCTGCTGCCTCATGTTTTACCAAAATTTGTTTTTCAAAGTCGAGCCCTGCCGAGTACCCCCAGAATTCATGGGTATTCCTTGCATAGCAATAGACACACCCATGTTCGCATCCCTGATAGGGGTTCATTGAATATTTCATCCGCACATCCGGACTGGTGATCTTATTTACAATTGTCTTGGGATAAATGGGCCGATATGCAGTCTTTAGTGCTGAGCTAGATTCATTCTCTTTATCACAATATTCCAGGAAATCATCGCGGATCTCGTGCTGTTCTTTCAGAAATTTATTAGGTGGGTTGGCCTGCGCGCCACGGCCTTTTATATAGGATAATAATGACATTTAATAGGATTTAATCCAAATATATGGATTATATCCTATTTATGATCATCGAATGCTGACACTTACGAGTTGTTTTTTTGTGCCTCGTTTAGCATAAAAGCGAAGTTGGTCGGATTCTTTATTGATTAGGGGTTTAGAAACCATAAATGGGAGTCGGGCTTCTGTGTTATCAATAATCTTTTCATAGCTGATGTTGCCATCACTATCTAGTTTAACAGTGAATATATTTCGATTACGATTTATTCCTTGCTTGAACATAAGCCTGTTCTTTGTCATTGCTTGTGGGGCTTCAGTTGCTGTACAAATAAAGAAATATGTATCGCCATTTTTTGTATAAGAGCTATAGGAAGCATAGGCTCCATCTCCCTGGGTCACTTCTGTTTTGTTAATGTTTCTCGCCCATAGTAGATTTCCGTTCGAGTCCAGCTTGGCACAAACTATATCGTTATGGTGAAATCGCTCTACGCGAACTCTGCCCCCACTCGAGTTAGATTGTACGCTTTGAGTAACAAAATATTCCTCAGCATTAAATACAATCCCCTTATCCGGAGTAAAAGAGACATTTTTAAAAACCAGGTTTTTGATCCCCTGTTCTGCCTCTTTTCCAAATTTATCCACTACGAATTGCTCGGGAAATGCGTTGTATTTCCTGGTAATTACCTGCATAGATCCCGGATCTAGCTCAAAGTAAGCCAGGCCATTGAATTTTCTGTTCCTTTTATCCGCATAAAACCCAACACAGAGTAATTGGTTCTGGTTAAATACCGGTTTTAGCCCTTCAATGTATTTACCCTCCTCAAGGAAATTCTGAATTTGAGCACCGGACTGGTTTATTTGAATGAGCTCATACTGAAATTTTCGGTCCAGGGCTCCAAATCTTTTTTTCTTGAAGTACGCTTTTGCCATGACATATACCTGCGTCAGATCTTCATTGACGGCCAAATGTTCAATGGCGTAATTTTTTGTTTCCACCTCAGCCGAGAGATCATGCTCCATTAGTTTACGCAAAGAGGTATCATAAACATGGATAAAATGCTGATTGCGTTTACCCTTTTTAAAATGTGTGCTGATCAGGAAGACGGAATTTGCGTCATCATGGAGCAAGGTGGTTGTAAATCCTGAGTTAAAATTCCGGTTGTAGTAATTCCTGTCATAAGGTTCGCGGACTTCCTCAGAGGAAATACTTAATAAAGTTTCTTCGGTGAAAGTGAATTCTCCATACGGACTCCGATGAACTGAGTATTCATAAACAGATCGCTCATAATTATAGTCCAGGAAAATGAGGTACAATTGCCCATTTCGGACGTAACCATGGACAAATCTTTTACCCTTGAGTTTGTAGTTATATTCCGAAACCAGTTCCAGATCTTTGTTGTAGTGCTCAATTAAGTAGCCTTTAGGCGATAAAATCAATCCGGAAAAATAGGCGCGAACCATCAGATAGCCTCCCTGGCCATCTTCCGCCTGAGCAACAAGGTTAGAATATTTATACCTATCGTTATATTTCTCCCCAAAGTCATATTTAATAGGCATTTCCTGAGCTATACCCAGGGAAATAAAGAGTAGGAGAATGAAAGTGGTTACTTGGTGTTTCATATGATTGCTTACGCTCTCATACAGTGTTCTAATGACCAGGGAAATCTGCCTTGCGTTTTTCTAAAAATGCTGTGGTGCCTTCTTCAAAATCTTCTGTTGCGAAGCAAGCACCAAATGCCTTGATCTCAGTTTGGAAACCATCCTGATCATCTTTAAAACCAGCATTCACGGCTTTTATTGCATAACTAATAGCTATAGGTGAATTTGAAGCTATTTTTAGAGCTATTTTCTTACAAAATCCGTTTAATTCTTCTACAGAAGTGACATGGTTTACCAATCCGAATTCAAAAGCCCGATCTACATCGATCATTCCGGCTGTCAAAATCATTTCCATCGCCCTGCCCTTACCTACGAGTTGGGGAAGCCGTTGTGTCCCTCCATAACCAGGGATCACACCTAAAGAAACTTCTGGTAATCCCAGGCGGGCATTATGGCTGGCAACCCTGAAATGACAGGCCATGGCCAATTCAAGTCCCCCTCCTAGTGCAAATCCGTTAACGGCAGCAATTACGGGCGTTTTAAGATTTTCAACGTAGTCGAATAATTTTTCCTGTCCTTCTTTTGACAGGCGCTTTCCTTCTCTTGCTGTATACTCGGCAAATTCCGCGATATCTGCTCCTGCAACAAAGGCTTTTTCACCACTCCCGGTTAGGATTATTACCCGAATCGCATTGTTATCATCTAAATTTTGAAAAACCTGGTGCAATTCATTAATTGTTTTGCTGTTCAGGGCATTTAATTTATCAGGGCGATTTATCGTAACCACAGCAATGGATCCTTCGATTTCGAAAAGCACATTCTTTAACTTCATGTCGCAATAGTTTCGTTGATTTTGGGTAAGGTTACCGTAAAGACAGACCCTTTTCCAGATTTAGATGTAAGATCGATAGTTCCGTTGTAGGTTTCTACAATATTCTTAACCATCCCAAGACCAAGTCCCATCCCGCTGGATTTGGTTGTAAACTTCGGTTCAAAGATCATGTCCCTGACATCATCGGAAATACCTATCCCATTGTCGGCCACAACAATTTTTACGTTCTCATCTTCCCCAAAAACAGAAACTTCAATTCGTGGATTCTCAATTTCCGGCATAGCCTGAATGGCATTCTTTACCAGGTTTGTCACCACACGTACCAATTGTGTTTTATCTAGTTTGGCGATGATCTTTTCTTCTGTGGCAATAAAATGGACATAGGGTTCATTAAAAATTTCCAGGGCCAGTTTTACCGTATTAACGACATCCAATGTTTCTTTTTGCTGAGCGGGCATGTCAGCAAAATTTGAGAAGGCAGAGGCAATATTGCTCATTATATCGATCTGTTGGATCAGGGTTTCTGAGTACTCTTTAACCTTCTCTTTAGCCTGTGGGTCAGAGGGATCAAATGATTTTTCGAAACTCTGTACACTTAACCGCATTGGTGTAAGCGGGTTCTTGATCTCATGGGCCACCTGTTTAGCCATTTCACGCCATGCCTGTTCACGTTCACTGCGAGCTAATTTAGCTGCGCTCTCTTCTAATTCATCGATCATCCCATTATAGGAGTCTATCAATAGGCCGATTTCCTCCCCCGGGTTTTCGATCAGGATCTTTTCATTGCGTTTCGAAAGATCGGTCTGCATCAATTTATCAGAGATCGTCTGGAGGGAACGTGTAATGTATTTTGAAATAAAATAGGCTAGTCCTATTGCCAGTAAAAGCATGAGAAGGTATACTGCGCCCAGGCGTATTAAAAATTCGCGCAGCTCCATTTCATTGAAAGAGTTGTCTTCGTAATAGGGCAGGTTCAAAATTCCTATTGGTTTATACCTGTTGTCCGTTATGTAGGTATAGGAAGCTTGATATCTCCCTTCCTGGGAAGTGTTCTCTTCCACAATACGCTTCGTAGGACTTGCCGTTAAATTATTCAGAACTTCTGCATCCAGGCATATTGAAATTTCTTCATTTCTAAATGATGGACGGGAACTTTTCAGGAGCTGACCCTCAAGATCATAAATGTTGAAGTTTACATTTTGGACATCGGCAATACGATAGATCTCATCTTTAAAGATCAAAGCTAGATTTTCTGTAACAACGGGATACGTAGTTTCCTGTAAAGTATAATCAATACTTTGTTTGATCTGATCTTCTTTTCGCTCAAGCCTGCTTTGGTGATAATCCTCGGACTGTTCACGGTATTGATAAATTGTTACCCCTGCAATGAGTACTGAAGCAATCAATACTAAAAAGATCATGGTAATAAAGATGCGCGAACGAAGGGATAATTTCTTTAACAAGAGCCCGGTATTTTGGGATAAAGATAGCAATAATCAGTCCAAACTAATTGCCGATCAATCTCCCTGTGAGCGTATTCTTTAGCTATCTATTTCAGGCGTACAGCCCCAATGCCGGATTCCCAAAGTTTTTGATTAAAGGAGGGAATTTCCTTGTTTATCAAACTTTCCGCTTT
>JAOTYW010000037.1 GCA_029861705.1 Flavobacteriaceae bacterium | reverse complement strand
ATCGGCTACATAGGCCCAATATTTTGTGCGGACTTCTTTGTGTAAGTACTCGGCAGATGCCTCTGCCAGTCGGTCTGCCAGGGCCTTGATCATGATCGAACTATAGTCGTCCAGAGCTGCATTAAATTCTGCTGCTTTTTCATCGGCCCCGAAGCCGGCACTTACACAAAAACATCCCATATAGTCCTGAATGCCTGTACTTTTAGGTGCGATATAATCTGCCAGGGCCAGATTAGGAATTGCATCTTTCTTTTTGCCTTGTTGCCTCAAGGTTCTGAAAATGACGTGCCCTTCTTTCCCCTCCACTTCTATATCATCTCCAATACTATTTGCAGGGAAAAGACCAAAGATGGCTTTTAGGCGCAACCACTTTTCCTCCATGATCTTCTGAAGCATCTGTTGAGCATCAGCAAAAAGTTCTCTTGCCTGCTTGCCCACCTTCTCGTCCTCCAAAATATCAGGGTATTTGCCGTGCAAATCCCAGCTCCTGAAGAAAGGCGTCCAATCTATATAGGGAATGATCTTATCAATATCCAGTTCTTCAATAACCTTGACTCCTAATTCCCTCGGTCGTTTTATGTCATTGGCGCTCCAGGTCAATTGTAATCTATTGGCTAAGGCATCAGAATAACTCAGGTATTCTTTTTTCTCTGCCCTGGCTAGGAATTTTTCCCTGAATTGTTCGTAGTCCGACTTAAGTCCGGCTTTATATGCCACTGACTTTTCCTCCTTCATCAGCTCGCCAACAACGGTCACCGCTCTGGAGGCATCATTCACATGAACCACTGCTGCCATATATTCCGGATCTATTTTAACCGCCGTATGTGCCTTACTTGTTGTGGCCCCACCGATCAGAATGGGGATATCAAACTCCTGTCGCTGCATCTCTTTGGCCAAAAACACCATCTCGTCTAAGGAAGGTGTAATGAGTCCGCTTAGACCTACCATATCTACCTGTTCTTTTTTAGCAGCCTCCAATATTTTTTCCGGGGGTACCATCACTCCAAGATCTACGATCTCATAATTATTACAAGCCAGCACGACACTGACTATGTTTTTTCCTATATCATGTACATCGCCTTTGACGGTAGCAAGCAAGATCTTGCCTGCGCTAGATGAGGCATTTGCCGCCTTAGATTTCTCAATATATGGGGTGAGGTGGGCTACTGCTTTTTTCATGACACGGGCAGATTTTACGACCTGAGGCAAAAACATTTTCCCGCTTCCAAAGAGGTCCCCTACTACATTCATTCCCGTCATCAAATGTCCTTCAACGACTTCGATGGGCTCTGCTACACTCAGACGGGCTTCTTCAACATCGGCAACGATGTACTTATCAATACCTTTTACTAAAGCACGGGTAATGCGGTCTTGCAGGGCATCTTCGCGCCATGCTTCATTAAGAGTTTCCTTTTTCCGGCTCCCCTGAACCGACTCTGCAAATTCCAATAGGCGTTCAGTTGCATCATCTCTTCTGTTCAGGATGACGTCTTCTACATATTCAAGGAGATCTTTTGGAATATCGTCATAGATTTCCAACATGGCCGGATTAACGATACCGATGTTCATTCCTGCCTGGATCGCGTGATACAGGAAAACAGAGTGCATGGCTTCGCGTACGGTATCATTTCCCCGAAAACTAAATGAAACATTACTCACGCCACCACTAACATTACAATGGGGAAGATTCTTTTTAACCCAACGGGTGCCTTCGATAAAATCCACGGCATTGCTTTTATGTTCATCCATACCTGTAGCAACCGGGAAAATATTCAAGTCAAAAATGATATCCTCCGGCGGGAAGTTGACCTTATTTACCAAAATTTCGTACGAGCGTTTAGCTATCTCGATCCGCCTTTCCAGAGAATCTGCCTGTCCGGTTTCATCAAAGGCCATAACAATGACTGCAGCCCCATAGCGCCTTATACTTTTAGCCTGTCGAATGAACTCTTCTTCACCTTCTTTTAGGCTGATAGAATTCACCACACATTTACCTTGAACTACCTGAAGTCCGGCTTCAATGATATCCCATTTAGAGCTGTCGATCATAATGGGAACCCGGGCTATATCCGGTTCTGCAACCACTAGATTTAAGAAACGCACCATGGCCTTTTTGCCATCGATCATGCCGTCATCCATATTCACATCGATAATCTGGGCGCCGCCCTCTACTTGATGCCTGGCTATCTCCAGGGCTTCGGAGAATTTTTCTTCTTTTATGAGACGAAGGAATTTCCTTGAACCAGCGACATTCGTTCGCTCGCCGACATTGATAAAATTACTATCCGGCCGTACTACTAAAGGTTCTAGTCCGCTTAGTTTCAGATAGCGGGCTGTATCCTGTGATCCTATGTCGGTTGTTAAGGAGCTCATACGGGTAACGCAAATGGTCTGGGTTGATATTTTGCTGCCATTTCGGCAATGGCTCTAATATGTTCGGGAGTGGTACCGCAGCAGCCACCGATTATATTCACCAATCCTTTTTCCAAAAAAACCTGAATCTGTGCAGCCATTTGTTCCGGTGTTTCATCGTATTCGCCAAAGGCATTTGGCAAGCCTGCATTCGGATGGGCAGAAATGGCCGAATCGGAACGCCTGGCGAGTACTTCCAAATAGGGACGCAATTGTTTAGCTCCCAAGGCACAGTTAAACCCAACGGATACCAAGGGTACGTGGGAAACAGAAATGAGAAAGGCTTCAGCCGTCTGCCCCGAGAGGGTACGACCCGAAGCATCGGTAATAGTTCCACTAACCATGATTGGAACGTCTATACCTCTTTCTTCTTTAACCTCTTCGATTGCAAAAAGCGCAGCTTTGGCATTCAGCGTATCAAAAATAGTTTCCACCATCAACATATCTGCCCCGCCCTCTAAAAGACCTTCTGCCTGTTCCTTATACGATGCCCGTAGTTCATCAAAGCTAACCGCTCTAAATCCGGGATCTTCCACATCAGGGGAAAGACTGGCAGTCCTATTAGTCGGACCCATACTGCCTGCGACAAAACGCGGTTTCTCAGGTGTTTTCTTAGTGAAGGCATCAGCTGCTTCCTTGGCAACTCTGGCTGCAGCTACATTGATCTCATAGGCCAGTTCTTCCATTTGATAATCGGCCATGGCAATGCGTGTAGCTGAAAATGTATTTGTTTCAATAATGTCAGCACCCGCTTCAAGATATGCCTCATGTACTTTTTTCAACGCCTCAGGTTGGGTAATTGAGAGCAGGTCATTATTTCCCTTCAGAGAGACCGGCCAATCGGCGAAGCGATCGCCCCGGAAATCGGCTTCTTCAAAGCCATGGCGCTGTAGCATAGTACCCATGGCACCATCTAAGACCAGAATGCGTTCGCTAAGATTTTTTTCAAATTTCTCCATAGTATCCAGGTACACCAAATTCGGCGGTTTCTATTTATACAGGACAAATGTTATCAAAAAATTAGGGAGAGTAAAGGGACTCACTGTACGTTATCTATACCAGAAAAAACCGGATAGAATGTAGCACCTTCTTCAGAGTTGAAGGGTTGCTAAGGTTTCAACGGGTCTATTCCCTCCACCTTTCTTGATAACATCTCAATTTGCTAATGAACTCCTACAAAGAAACAGTAGTTATCGCTGTTATGCAAGGAAAAATGCAGCGAACTTATACGCTTTGTTTTCATTAAAATCCTATGAAATTGCCAGCTTTTTATACGTGGAGGCCACACTCCCGGTTGGAATGGACTTTCGTCGGGTCGAAATACTTGTGTTCATTGGGCAGGTTAAATTCTGCCAGGTAGCGATCCAGCTCCCGATCACTCCAGTGATAGAATGGGCATACTTTTAGCACCCCATTCTTATCCAGACTCAGGATATCCAGGGAATCTCTGAAAGCCGTCTGACCTTCCCGAAGATTCGTAAACCAAACATCGGGATTATGAAGCTTCATAGCACGGCGGAAAGGTTCCAATTTTACCTGTTCTGTAAATAAGCTATGTTTCGAATCCTCAATTGATGGTATTCCCATGATCGCATCCCTGTGTGCCGAAGATTGTTCAGGCACGAAAGTATCCAGGTTTAAGTTCAGCAAGTCATTTATTACAGTTAGATGACGATACGTCTCTACGGTATTATAACCTGTATCACACCAAATAACAGGAATATTCGGGCTCAGCCGGGTTACCAGGTGCAGGATAGCCACTTCATAGGGCCTGAAGTTAGTAGTTATCACGGGGTTCTCTGCCTGATGCAAGGCCCACTGCACAATTTCGTGGGGTGCTGTATCCCGCAACTTTGTATTCCAATGGTCTAGTTGTTCTTGTTGGTTCATGGTATTAGTTTATATATCCTATAGACTTACTAGGAATTGCAAATGTACTCTAATAATTCAATATTCAAAGGAATTTATTCAGGTACGGGAGTTTGAATTATATCCGCTAAAGAGGTATTCCTGTAAATTTCCAGGGCGCTATCCCTAACCCGGATCATCAAATGGTGCACGGAACAAGAAGCCTCATCCGGACAATCGTCGCAGGTCTCGTAATAATTCAAACTTACACAGGGTACCATAGCAATCGGGCCTTCCAGGATGCGCATAACTGTTGTCATGGGAATTTCAGAAGCAGGGCGAAGCAAGTAATAGCCTCCCCCCTTGCCTTTCTTTGAGCCCAGGATTCCGTTTTTCTTTAAGGTGAGTAATATACTTTCAAGAAATTTTCGTGAAATATTTTCAGCCTCGGCGATCTGCTGTATCTGGCTGGGAATGTCTTCCTCCTGTCGCGCCAGGTAACTCAGCGCTTTTAGTCCATACTTCGTCTTCTTAGAAAGCATGGCACTAAGATATCCATTTTTACTGAGTTTAGTCGGATTATGCCCTTAAGGCCTGGTCGATATCAGCGATAATATCGTCTACAAATTCCAAGCCTACCGAAACCCGGACCAGGCCGTCGGTGATCCCGGATTCAGCCCGATCTTCCGGACTCAATTTACTGTGGGTCGTAGATGCCGGATGTGTCACAATTGTACGGGTATCTCCCAGGTTGGCCGAGAGCGATAACCATTCAATGCTATCAAAGAATTTTCTGCCGGCTGCCAACCCACCTTTCACATCAAAAGCAACAATAGAGCCACCAGCTTTCATTTGCTTTTTAGCTATTTCATGGGCGGGATGTGATCTTAAAAAGGGATATTTTACCCAGTTCACCTGCTCATGAGATTCTAGAAACTCAGCCAGGATACGTGCATTCTCGCAGTGTTTGTCGACGCGCACGGCAAGTGTTTCCAGGCTTTTGGACAATATCCAGGCATTAAATGGGGATAAGGCCGGGCCCGTGATCCGGGCAAAACGATATACGCGGTCAATTAAATCGGCTCTTCCTACAGTAATACCCGCCAATATACGTCCCTGACCATCCATAAGCTTGGTTCCGGAATGAATGACCAGGTCTGCACCAAATTGGATAGGCTGTTGTAAGTAGGGAGTTGCAAAACAATTATCAATTAGCATTAAACAATTATGGGCTTTTGCCAATTCGCCCAAACGTTTCAGGTCTAGGATATCCACAGCTGGATTCGTAGGCGATTCGGCATAAATGATCTTTGTATTGGGTTGTATCAATTCCGGAATAGATTCTAATTCGTCTATCTTAAAATAGGAGTGACTGATATTCCATTTTGGGAAGATCTGTGTGAACAAGGTGTGTGTAGATCCAAATACACTGCGACACGATACTACGTGGTCTCCGCTTTCCAGCAAGGCGGCAAACGTGGAGAACACTGCAGCCATACCTGAAGCAAAAGCAAAACCAGCCTCTGCTCCTTCCATCTGACATACCTTCTCAATCAACTCTGAAGTGTTTGGATTGGAATAACGGGAATAAATATTCCTGTCTTTTTCTTCGGCAAAAGAAGCACGCATGTCTTCAGCATCCTCAAAAACATAGCTCGAAGTAAGGAACATAGGATTGGAATGTTCCAGAAAATCAGTTCTGGGGATTTGAGTTCGAATCGCCTGGGTGCGAAAGTGTTTTTTATCGCTCATGATCCTGTGAATTGGTTTTTGATTTTTGGTGTCTTTCTGGGGGATTTAAATAGCAAATACAACAGATCAGCCAATTGTTCAAATTCGATTAAAAAAGCATCATGCCCGTACTTGGAGTTGATCTCGCCATAAGTAACCTCGCAGCCGGCCTCAGCCAATTCATTAAAGGTTTCTCTGTTTTCCTTTATGGTGAAAAATAGGTCTGAGTTTACCCCGATTATATGGATGTTGATCTTACTTTTCTTGATAGTTTCAAAGCCTTGCGGTCCATCCCTGCCGATGTCTATCGTCTTAAGCAATTGATTGTTCAGCTTATACGCTTCCAGGCCAAAGCGATCCCTTAATTTATTTCCATGATGCAGCAACCAACTTTCTACATTAAAAATGCCCAGGTCTTCATTGACTGTGCGTTCAAAGCGGTCGCGGAAAGCTACAGGAGTCCGGTAGCACAACATGGCATGCAATCGGGCATCGTGTACAGGATCCTTAGAATTGTTCAGGATCTGCTCCTGAACCCGGCAGTTGGCAATTAGCCAGTCTGTCGACTGCCAGTCGGCCGCAATTGGCACCAGATGTTCGATCAGCTCAGGCTGGAGAGCTGCCATTTCCCATGCTATGCCACCCCCAAGCGAACCGCCGATCACCATATATAAGGAATCGATCTCTAATTCTGAGAGTCCGCTTAAAAATATCCTGGCGATATCCTGAGCCACAAATTCTTCATAGGGTAAAATAACCTCGCTGCCATAACCATTCCCTGGAATATTAAAGGCTAATACAGTATAGTGATCCGTATTGATGCACTTTCCTTTGCCGATGAGTTCAGTCCACCATCCATGTTCACCGGCAACATTTGAGTTACCGGTAAGAGCATGGTTCACTAGAATGATCGGTGCTGAATGTATGGGCCGACCAAACACTTCGTATGTCAGCGATATCTGGTAACGTGCCCCGCTTCTAGTAATTATGGGATCTATTTGAACTTGATTCAGCATTCTATTAGAAAATTTGGTCTACGCAGTCACTTGCTGTTCAATGGTTTTGAAAGCCTGGATCAAATCACTTTTGAGGTCTTCCAGTTCTTCCAACCCCAGCGATAGACGGATCAGATCTTTACTTACTCCGGTTTCCAATTGCTCTTCATCACTCAACTGCTGATGTGTTGTACTGGCCGGATGGATAATCAGGGATTTAGTGTCTCCAATATTTGCGAGTAAGGAAAATAGCTGTGTTTCATCGGCAATTTTTTTTGCTGAATCAAATCCTCCTTTCACACCAAAAGTAACAAGGCCACTTTGACCGCCAGGTAAATACTTTTGGCCCAAGTCATAGAAAGGAGAAGTATGAAGTCCAGGATAGTTCACCCAAGTCACCTCTTCCCGGGATGCCAGCCATTTGGCAAGTTCGAGTGCATTTTCGCTCTGTTTCCTGATCCGTACTTCCAATGTTTCCAGACCCTGAAGAATCTGAAAGGCATTAAACGGACTCAGACATGCCCCATGATCGCGTAAACCTTCAACTCGTACCTTGGCAATGAAAGCAGCCGGACCCAAGGCTTCATGATACACCAAACCATGGTAGCCGGGTGAGGGTTCCGTAAACTCCGGAAACTTACCATTGGCCCAATCAAAAGTCCCTGCATCAATAATAGCCCCGCCCAATGCTGTGCCATTGCCATTGATATATTTTGTCAAGGAATGAATTACAATATTTGCGCCGTATTCAATGGGATTTAACAAGGCCGGAGAAGCCACTGTGTTATCTACAATAAAAGGAATGCGGGCTTTCTTAGCCTGGGCCGCAATAGCCTCAAGATCGAGGACATCCAATTTAGGATTACCCAGAGATTCCACAAAAATGGCTCGTGTATTCTGCTGCACTGCCTTACCGAAATTCTCCGGATCAGATGGATCTACAAATGTGGTCGTAATCCCTAAACGGGGTAATGTGACATTCAGCAAATTATAAGTGCCCCCATAAAGACTGTTTGAGGATACTATATGGTCTCCACTGCGGAGTAATACTAGCAAGGCAGTGTTTAAAGCCGCTGTTCCAGAAGAAGTGACTACTGATGCTATACCGCCTTCCAAAGCTGCCAAACGCTGTTCCAGGATATCGTTTGTTGGATTATTGATCCGCGTATAGATATTCCCAAATTCAGCTAAAGAGAATAAGTTCGCCGCATGATCGGAATTATCAAAGACATAGGCCGTACTTTGATAAATTGGAATGGCACGGGTACCTCCGTGCTGTTTTGTGTCATGACCAGCATGTAATGCCTGGGTCGAGAATTTTTGATCGCTCATGATTTTAAATTTTTTATTTAATAATAGTTCAATAAAAAATCCAAACCCACCGGGAAATGCCGGTTTCGAAATCAAAAAGTTATAAAGAAAGAAAAGCTAAATGCTAAACGCTTTTAGCTGATGTTATCTCCCCACAGCGTTGGATTGTCAACCTGCGGTTAGAATGTAGCACCTTCTCGGCACAGAATGCCAAGGGTTGCTAAGGCTTCATAGGGTCTAATCCCTCCACCTTTCTTGATAACTATTCAATACGTGTTTGAACTTTGAATCAACAAATATAGGTAGACATTCTTTTCTACCAAATATTTTAATGCTTCATTATAAATTGAATGCCTGTTTAACAGCATCTACGGAGTCGAGTTTCTCCCATGTAAACAGCTCCACTTCCTTTTCGATCCTGCCGTTATAAGGCGATTCAAATATTTTGGTGACCTTCCTGGGTTCCTTGCCCATATGGCCATAGGCTGCTGTTTCGCGATAAATAGGCTGCCTTAATTTTAAACGGGATTCAATGGCAAAAGGGCGCATATCAAAAAGCTCGGCTACTTTCTTAGCGATCTCCCCGTCACTCAAGTCAACTTTGGCCGTCCCATAGGTATCTACATTTATGGAAGTAGGCTCAACTACTCCAATGGCATAGCTTACCTGGACAAGGATCTCGCTGGCCACTCCGGCCGCTACAAGGTTTTTAGCTGCATGTCGCGCCGCATAGGCAGCAGACCTATCTACCTTACTCGGGTCCTTCCCGCTAAAGGCGCCGCCTCCATGTGCGCCTTTGCCCCCATAGGTATCCACAATGATCTTCCGACCGGTAAGCCCGGTATCACCATGAGGTCCGCCTATGACAAACTTTCCGGTTGGGTTGATATGATATTTGATATTCTCATCAAACAACGCCTGGATTTTCTCCGGAAGCTGGGCGATCACCCTGGGCATTAATATTTGTTTTATATCAAATTGTATCTTTTCCAGCATGGCATCATTGGCAGCAAAATCATCGTGCTGGGTTGAAACAACTATGGTATCTATGCGTTGTGGGACATTCTCTTCCGAGTATTCCAGGGTGACCTGGGCTTTTGCATCCGGCCGCAAATAGGGTATCTGGTCATTTTCTCTACGCAAAGAAGCCAATTCCTGCAGGATACGATGTGATACATCCAAGGCCAGCGGCATATAGTTTTCCGTTTCACTGGTAGCATATCCGAACATCATTCCCTGGTCGCCTGCACCCTGTTCCTCCTTATTACCGCGATCTACGCCCCGATTGATATCCGGAGACTGTTCATGGATCAGGGAGATCACTCCACAGGATTCTCCGCTAAACTGGTATTCTCCTTTTGTATAGCCGATCTCATTGATCACATCTCGGGCGATCTGCTGCAGATCTACATAGGTATTGCTTTTGACCTCGCCGGCCAGTATAACCTGACCTGTAGTAACCATAGTCTCGCAAGCTACTTTACTTTCGGCATCAAAGGCCAGAAAATTATCTAATAAGGCATCACTGATCTGATCTGCGATCTTATCCGGATGTCCTTCACTAACAGATTCGGAAGTAAATAAGTATGACATAAATACTATGTTGCAGGATGAATTTGGAATTGCGATGAAAACAAGATCCGTGAAGATACTGCTTTAGCATTTTTTGCAAGCTGTTTCTACTTGCCAGAGGTTGCAATCAGTCAAATCCTTCCTCAATTATAGAGGTCAAAGATACAAATTCAGGAATGAAATATAAATTTTCTTACACAGGCAGTGACTAGCTTCCCTTTCCCCGTATTTTTTTTCTCGGGTTGGGAAACCTTCGTATATTGTGTCCTGCTTAAAAATTAGCACTAACCGTAAAATTGTCAACCTAATGCACATTGCTGTTGCCGGAAATATTGGGGCAGGAAAGACTACGTTAACCAAACTTCTATCCAAGCACTATAAATGGGAAGCCCATTATGAAGATGTGGTAGATAATCCCTACCTGGATGATTTCTATACCCAAATGGAACGCTGGAGTTTTAACCTGCAGATCTATTTCCTGAACAGCAGATACCGCCAGATCCTGGATATCCGGGAAAGTGGAAAAAATGTGATCCAGGACAGAACGATCTATGAGGATGCGCACATCTTTGCACCTAATCTGCATGCCATGGGCTTGATGACAAACCGGGATTTTCAGAATTATTCCAGCTTGTTTGAACTTATGGAAAGCCTGGTCATGCCACCGGATCTGATGATCTACCTTCGCAGTAGCATCCCTAACCTGGTGAACCAGATACACACAAGGGGCAGGGACTATGAAAATTCTATTTCTATTGATTATTTAAGTCGACTTAACGAGCGCTACGAGGCCTGGATCGATAGTTATGAAAAAGGAAAGTTGCTTATTATCAATGTTGACAACCTCAACTTTGTAGATGATCCGGAACATTTAGGGGAAGTAATTACAAAGATAGACGGGGAGATCCACGGATTATTTTAGACCTTATCTCTTATTTCATAAAAAAAGCCCCAAACAAAGTTTGAGGCTTTCGAATTTTATGATCGGAATTCTTAGTTTTCCTCGACCTCTTTCTTGATTTTCTTGACGATCTTGGCCTTGATATCTGTACCTTCAGCTTTGTTCATCTCTTCGATCTGCTTTAAAACCTCTTCCTGCGTACCTTCGATCACTTTTTTGGTGACTTCCTCTTTCCCATCCTTCATCATTGTCGTAGTAACCGTGGCTTTTACAGTACCATCTTCGATAACTTCCATATTCACCTGAACCTCTTTCTTAGCTTGGTGTCCTTCATGCAATTCAGCCATCTCCTCTGCTCCTGCCTGAATCTTTTCGATCTCGGCCTTAACCTCTTCTTCCGTGCCTTTGATCACTTTCTCTGAGGTGTTTTCCATCCCGTCTTCCATAGTAGTTGTGGTTATGGTAGCCGTAGCCATCCCATCATCTCCTTTTTCCATCTGTACCCGGACTTCCTTCTTGGCTTCTTCTACCATTTTATCGGCTGCATAATTACTTGTAGCTTCCGAAGACATCGCAATACTCGGTGCGATAACAAGGGCTACAACAGACATCAACTTTAATAAAATATTGAGGGAAGGCCCTGAAGTATCTTTAAATGGATCTCCTACCGTATCACCTACAACAGCAGCTTTATGAGCATCTGTTCCTTTACGGCCATCGGCTTCGATCATTTTCTTCGCATTATCCCATGCACCTCCTGCGTTAGATTGGAAGATGGCCATTAAAACCCCTGCAGTAGTTACTCCCGCCAACAGGCCTCCTAACATTTCTGCACCTCCTATAAATCCGACTGCAACAGGAACGGCTAATGCCAATAATCCTGGCAGAACCATTTCTTTAATGGACGCTTTAGTGGAGATCTCCACACATTTATCATATTCTGCATATCCATCGGCATCGTCAAATATTTTTCTGTCTTCAACAGAAGCTTTAGACATATCGGAATCGTACTTGCGCATGACTTCCAAAGCCGCATGGAGTTGCGGAATATCTTTAAATTGACGCCTAACTTCTTCGATCATCGCCATGGCCGCTCTTCCAACAGCATTCATAGCCAAAGCCGAAAACACAAATGGCAACATACCTCCTACTAATAAACCAGCCATGATATCCGGCCTTGAAACATCTATAGAGGTTACATTCGCTACCTTCATAAATGCCGAAAACAAGGCAAGGGCCGTCAAAGCTGCTGAAGCTATCGCAAATCCTTTTCCAATAGCTGCAGTAGTATTCCCAACGGCATCTAACTTATCCGTACGCTCCCTTACTTCACCAGGTAGTTCAGCCATTTCAGCAATTCCTCCAGCATTATCAGAAATAGGTCCGTAAGCATCTACAGCTAACTGGATCCCTGTATTGGCAAGCATTCCAACCGCAGCAATGGCGATACCATATAAACCGGCGAAATGGTGTGAAACCAATATAGCTATGGCTATCAGAATAATAGGTACAGCCGTAGACATCATCCCAACGCCTAAGCCGGAAATTATATTAGTGGCTGCTCCGGTTTCTGATTGCCTTACAATGGAATTAACAGGTTTTGTTCCAGTACCAGTATAATATTCTGTTATTTTTCCAACTCCCAATCCGGCTAACAACCCGGCGATGGTTGCCCAAAAGACGCCCATTGCTCCAAAAGGTAGACCCTCTATGCTATCAGGGATCATTGCGTTAATAATGAAATAGGATGCCACAACCATTAAGGCAGCAGATCCAAATTCACCAATATTCAATGCCCTATGAGGCGAACCTCCATCTTTTACTTTTACAAAAAACGTCCCGATGATAGACATCACAATTCCGATAGCTGCCAATACCAAAGGTAAATACACAGCTCCCAGTCCTTCAAAGTCCGGAGTAAATATATAGGCTCCCAATACCATGGTTCCTATAATAGATCCTACATAGGATTCAAATAAATCTGCTCCCATACCGGCTACATCCCCTACATTATCCCCAACGTTATCTGCAATAGTTGCCGGATTCAAGGGGTGGTCTTCCGGGATCCCGGCTTCTACTTTCCCAACGAGGTCGGCGCCAACATCGGCAGCCTTCGTATAAATACCTCCACCTACACGTGCAAAAAGCGCAATTGAAGAAGCGCCTAATGAAAATCCGGAAAGTACATTCAATACCATAGACAGGTTATCGGCACCTGGCCAGATTCCCTGGTAGATCATAAATAAGCCGCTTAGTCCTAATACTCCTAATCCTACAACTCCTAATCCCATGACGGAACCCCCGGCAAATGCAACTTCAAGGGCTTTCCCTAAAGAAGTTCGTGCAGCCTGTGTTGTTCTAACATTGGCTTTCGTAGCAACGCGCATACCTATAAAGCCAGCTAAACCGGAACATAAAGCCCCCACGATAAACGAAATGGCTACCATTCCATTGGATCCTTCCTCACTATTCCCCTTGAAATAAAGGAGTACAGCCACTGCTGCAACAAATACTACTAGTATTTTGTATTCTGCCTTTAAGAAAGACATGGCCCCATCGGCAATATGTTTTGCGATTTTTGCCATCTTTTCATTACCTACTTCTTGTTTAGAGACCCAAATATTTTTAAACAAAACAAATAGCAAGGCCAAAACACCAAATAGCGGTAGAAACTGTACGATATAATCCATATTGATTAGTTATTTAAAGTATTTAAACGGCTGCAAAAGTAGTAAAACACATCCGAATTTAAAAGTTGTGTACAAGGCGATTTTCTTGTGAAAAGCGGAGTCTAAAAATGGAAGCCGAAAGTTCCGGTTACCCTGAATTTAGTTGCATCCGGATTGTCCAGGTAATTCCCTCTCCAGTTCAGATCGAGCCTAAAAATCTTAAAAATATTCCCTACGCCTACTGAATATTCCCAATAGATCTTATCTGTAGGGGCTATCAACGGAATATTGGCTGGGGCGCTTAAAGCGATATTCTCATCGGAGAGATTGCCCCATGCCCCCCGTAGCCCGACGATCTCGCGAAGGTTGAGTTTTCGCAGCAGCGGTAAGCGAGAAAAGATGCGACCGTTAAAATTATGTTCTAAATGCAAGGCGGCATATTCATCGGTCACAAATTCATAGAAATTCAGGTTCGGGAAGGTCGTATAGATCGTGAATAAGGTCTGGTTTCCGGGAATGACGTTCAACAATCCCAAAGGTACTTCCCCAAAGATCTTACCCAGTTCTACCGTTGTCCACAAGCGGCCAAAGCCGCCTAATTGCCAGGGCTGAGTATAGGAGAATTGGAGTTTCTGGTAATTAAAATCACTGTCCAAAAATTCATCCAGGCCTACAGTGTAATTTAAAAGCAAGGTACTATAAGTGTCATTGATGATGCGCGGCTCTACCCCATAGCCGATAGTGCGCTTGCCCGGGGTATAGATAAGGCTGGTCTGCAATTCAAATTGCTGTACTTCCGAAGAGATCCCAGAAGGCGAGTCCGGATCAATATAGTCCAGATTAAATGCCTCCGGCAGGGCTGAACGCAAGGTTTTATAGGTGCCTCCAAAGCGCAGCTTAAAATTTGTAAACGGTTCTACGTCAAATCCCAGCGTGCTCAGGTTGATGTTTGACAAGCGGTCATTAGCACCCACGGTAAGGACAGATCCTGAAGCCACACTCCTGCCTAATACATCTGTTGTGGAATTAAGGCTGAGGCCCAGTTGTTCAACATCCCTCCTATTCCCCCCGAAAAGGGTAAGCCTGATTTTACGGTCCAGTAAAAATTTTGCTGAAAAACCGTGTTTGACCTTCTTGTCATTAAAGCCATAAGCCATATAGCCCTGAAGTCGCCATAGGTCATTCTGGCCAAAATAAGTTCTGGCGCCACCGCGAATACGAACACCTTCGGCTTCGTTATAACCAAAGACGCTATAAATATCCCCGATATCCAGGTTCCATTTATCGATCTCGACATAACCTGATCCCAGGATGCTGACCAAATTGTAATAGGTGCGGAATTTAGGTACGGTCACCAAAGTATCTATTAAAGCGTAGATTCCTTGCTCATCTTCATTCAGTTGCTCTAAACGGTTGGTTTCCCAGAACGTATCTTCCCGGTTAAAAACAGCCGGACTATAGGGGTCTGTTTTGGTTTTGTAGAATTCTTCAGAGCGGGGAATTTCAAAATCGTGATTGTCAAAGACAGTGGTGCGTTTCCCATAGACGCCTTTTGATTCCTCTTTCTTTGTCAGACTGAAATCCGTCAGCATATAATCGCGCTTCAGCAAAAAAACCGAATCATTGACAACATCAAATTCCTGTTCAATATAGATGTCTTTTACCCAGTTGAGATTCGCGCTTTTTGTAACTTCCAGGTTGATCTTCTTGACTGCATAGGTACTGTCATTCACCCAGAAATCGCCCTTAAAAGTCAGTTCGCTTTTTCGGCGCGGGTAGTAGATTATATGATAGCAGTATTTATTGTCAATATAAGCACTATCAGACAAGACATAGTTATATACGTCTACTCCGGTGGTTGAAAGCGGACTAGTAAAACTCTTGTCAAAAAATTTCAGGTAGTTGTCATAGACGTCATAATCTGCATAGAGGTCTTCTACAAAGCCGATGATGGCCTGGTTCTGACTAAAGCCGGTATTTTTATTCCCCAGTACATCTTCTTTCACTAAGCCCAACTCATTACTGCCATAGACTTTTGAAGATGTCTCATTCAGAAAAATCGGCAGGTAGGTTTTACCCGTGATCCGGGACGTATCCAGATCCTTAAAGACAAACTCCATCCCCTTGAACATCTTGCTTTCCATCATGGCGCTGTCTATGGAATTCAGGTCAAATTGGATCTTTTCGTATTTGTCATATTGGTATTGCTTATATGTTTTCAGGCCGTTAAACTTTTTTCGCGCCCATATTTTTTTCAGGATATCGATGGCAGGGTTGTTCTTTTTGGATTGTTTCCCCACATAGACGATAACCTCATCCAGTTGCTCGCCCAGGGTGAGCATGACTTCCATATCATAGGAAACTTTCTTGCTGAGTTCTATTTCCGCTGTTTGGTAACCTATAAAAGAGACCATCAATACGGCATGGGTCTGTTGGGATTCAAGGTAGAAACGGCCATCTTCATTAGTGATGGTCCCCTCGATCGTATTTTTAAAAAAGACATTGGCAAAGGCCACCGGATCCTGGTTGTCGTCCAGGACAATGCCGCTCACCTTGGTCTGGGACCAGGCAAAAAAGGAAAGCAGAAAGCAGAGGAGGAAAAGGATTTTTCTCATTTCCGGAGCGTAAAGTGCCGTAGCAGTCTCT
>JAOTYW010000036.1 GCA_029861705.1 Flavobacteriaceae bacterium | reverse complement strand
GCTAAAAGCGGAAGAAGTAGCTTCCAAACTACAGAGTTCTTATATCAAGACTAAAATTTCCGATGATATTATTGGCACTGAATACGCAGCCATGCTTAAGAATATCTATGCCCTGGCAGCAGGGATAGCCCATGGTTTAGGATATGGCGATAATTTTCAAGCCGTATTGATGAGCAATGCCATTCGCGAGATGAAGCGTTATATCCGCCAAGTGCATAAAATGAAGCGGAATATCAATAATTCGGCCTACCTGGGCGACCTTTTAGTTACAGGGTATTCCACCTTTAGTCGGAATCGTATGTTCGGCAATATGATCGGGAAGGGATATACAGTTAAAAGCGCCATGATGGAGATGAATATGGTGGCCGAAGGCTATTATGCCACCAAAACGGCCTTTGAACTCAAAAGTACATTTGAAAAACGAGTACAATCGCCTATTATTGATGCCGTCTATGGCATTTTATATGAGGGGAAGAATGCAAGAAAGATATTCAAAGCCCTGACAGACCGACTCGATTAAGCCCGGTCCGGTGTAAATTCTGAATGCCTTTTTATTTCTAGCAGAAGCTTCTTTTTCCACTTTACCAATTCCTTCTCAGAAACCCCGGCAAAAGACCCAAACTCATCCAGCACAGCATCCAGGTAGTCCTGCATCTGCTCAATGTCAAAATAGAGTCGGCCTGTTCTCCGGATAAAGAAATCCATAGCTGTGCTAACGCGTTCGAACTGAATGGTAAACCGCACTTCGGCACGCATAAGTCTTTCCTGTGCTTCTCCGTTTTCCAGGCTGTCATATATATCCAGGATCTGCTCGCTTTGCTTGCCGTAAGTCGTAACCAAATACCAGGCATTGTAGTCGGCAAGCCCTTCCTTCTTTACACGTTCTTCAATGGCAGTAATATAATTCTCTACCTGCTCAAAATTTTTGAAATCACTGCCCACCAAAGGGATTGCATCGGTGTGGCATTTTTTGAGTCCCGCCTGTTCCTCGTCTGGCATGAGGGACAACAGCTTGTCAACAGCGCGTTCTGCCATTTTTCGATAACCAGTGAGCTTGCCCCCGGCAATACTGATCAATCCGGATTTTGAAATAAAGATCTCATCTTTACGTGATAGCTCTGAAGCAGATTTTCCTTCTTCATGGATAAGCGGCCTGAGTCCGGCCCATGACGACTGTATATCTTCTAATCCCAGATCTACTGAAGGAAACATATTATTTACCGCTGTGATCAAATACATGGCATCTGCCAGGTTTGTGTTTACATCGTCCTTGTCTTCATTATAATTCGTATCCGTTGTGCCCACGTAGGTCACCTTCCCCCGTGGAATGGCGAACATCATCCGGCCATCGGGAACATCAAAATAGATACTTTGTTTTACGGGTAATTTCCTGAAAGGAAACACAAGGTGCACTCCTTTACTTAAATGGAGTTGCTTCCCTTTTTTTGATTTATTAATTGCTCGCAAAGAATCTACCCAGGGACCGGCTGCATTAATGACGTAACTGGCTTCTAAATTGATCTCTTCCCCTGTCAAATGTTCCGAGACGATGACGCCACTTACCTTCTTCTTTTCATACAAAAAGTCTTTTACCTCAGCGTAGTTGAAAGCTTCGGCCCCAAAGTGCAGACTGGTTTTAATGACTTCCGTTGTGAGACGCGCATCATCTGTTCTGTATTCCGCATAATACCCCGCTCCATTTAATATCTTTTGAGGCAGCAAAGGCTCAATGGCCAGGGCTTCCTCTTTTTCCAGCATTTGCCGTTTGTCTTCTCCCCCTACCTGGGCCAGAATATCATATACTTTAAGTCCGATTGAAGTCAGCCACTTCCCATACGACCCATTTTCTATCAGGGGCAGGAGCATTTTTTCCGGGAGTACAAGATGCGGAGCCAATTTGTGAACAATGGCTCGTTCTGAGCCCACTTCATGAACCAACCAGAAATCAAATTGTTTTAGATAGCGCAGACCTCCGTGGATAAGTTTGGTTGACTTGCTGCTTGTTCCGGAAGCAAAATCACCTTTCTCTAACAGAAGTGCTTTCAGTCCGCGTGAAGCCGCATCCAGAAGAATTCCGGCACCAGTGATACCCCCACCAATCACAATAAGATCGTAGCGGGTATTTTTTAAGGAGGATAAGGTAGTGCTGCGTTCCAGGTTGGAAAAAGGAAGCGGTTTTTTCATAGCGTGGCAAAGATAGTGAGTTAGCCTCCAAATTCATATTCGCGTTCTACCTTGCAAATGCGAACCTTATACCAGGAATACCAAATACGCCGACCTTCTTTTTGTGCAAATTCATGTTCAGAAACGGCTTTCCAGGAGGCAATGGCTTCAAGGCTTTCCCAATAACTAACTGAAATGCCGAGTCTGTCTCTGGCGCTTTCAAAGCCAAGGTAACCCGGTTGTTCTTTCGCCAGATCTTCCATTTCCAGGGCCATGGCAGCATAGCCTTCATCAATTGAAGTACGTGTATTGGTAAAGATGACAGCGTAGTAAGGTGGTTTCATATGTCAATCTAAAAATTCCTTTTCCATAAAATAGGTGACAATAGCTTCTTTCATCAACACAGATTGTTCTCCCGCTTTTAAACTTGGTAATTGATCTATCATTTCATAATGCGGCCAGCCTTCATCATCAAAAAAGCTGAATTTGTAATAGCCATATGGTTCGAGCAAACGACATATGGCAATATGCATCAGATTTACTTTTTCATCCTTACTAAACTCCCGATGAAATTGGCCTAATTCCTGAACGCCTATCAAATAGATCACCCCGTCAAGATCCAGGTCCTCGCCATCAGCAAATTGTTCTGTTAGCCTAACTACCAGTGTTTCCCAGCGTTCTTTTAGCTTACTATCTCTTGACATGAACTCTTTAAAAATGATTTGCCAAAGTTACGAATCTTATATGCTATCTTTGTCTAAACCAGCGTTTATGGGTTTTTTGGATGTCTTAATTGGTATCTTATTGGCATACGGATTATTCCGGGGCCTGAAGAACGGTCTCTTTATAGAACTTGCAGCTATCGTGGCTTTGGTAGCTGGTTTATACGGCGCCATACATTTTTCTTATATAGTAGGCGATTACCTGTCTACCAATATGGACTGGAATGAAAAGTACATCCATCTGGCATCTGTTATCATCACCTTTATTATTATTGTCTTTATCGTGCATCTTGCCGGTCGCTTACTGACCAAAATCGCCAATGTTGCCCTTATTGGATTTGTAAATAAGATAGCCGGCGGCATCTTTGGCGCCTTAAAAGTGGCTGTGATCCTGGGCGGACTTCTGGTCTTTTTTGACCGGGCCAATACTTCCTTAAATCTGATCTCTGAGGAAAAGCTTGAACACTCTATATTCTATACGCCTTTGCGGGAATTAGGTGGCTTTGTTTTTGACAATGTACTAAAGGATGCAAAGGAGAAAGTACAAGGCGTTACCTCCAAACCCGGGGCTTCTGAGGCGGAAGAAGAATAAGGAAAATCCTTACGCCTATTGCCTCAGGCTACCTGATTTCCGAGTAGATGTGCATTTCATCGAAAAAAAAGTCAATTTAACTTTGTCTCACCCTATTTTAATTAATATTACTCAAGCTAGCTATTCCAGTTAGCCAAACACTACCGAGAACACATCCCCTTTCTTGCCATATAGTATTAGAACACTATATGAAAATGAGATTGCTTTTAGTATCCCTTATAATGGTTTTTTTGGCGAGTTCCTGTAGTCCCGATCCTATCGAGCCAACAGACATTCCTTCAGCCATTAATGCCGTAGAGGTAGAACACGAATTATTGGGCATTGTCAATGCACACAGAAGTGCATTGGGTCAAGGCGATCTGGCATTTAGCCCGGTTGCCTATGAACATGCTAATGATCACAATGATTACATGGTGGCCACCGGCTCATTGAGCCATCATAATTTTAGCCTGCGTGCTTCACAGATCTCTTCTGAAACCAATGCAGAATTCGTCGCTGAAAATATAGCCAAAGGATATTCAACTGCAGCTGAAGCTTTTCAAAATTGGTTGGACAGTCCGAATCACAAAAATACCCTAGAAGACGATTTCACCCACACGGCCATAAGTGTAAAAGTAGATGATAATGGCACTTTCTACTACACCCAGTTGTTCTATCGCTAGCCCTTTTTCCTTGCCTATTTGATTACCTTTGCTTTACTTGAACTCATTAAAAAGTAATCGTCATGCCTATTCGTGAACCTTTCAATTTACTGAAATGGGTGGAAGAGAACCGGGATTCTCTAAAACCTCCTGTTGGAAATAAAAACTTGTATAAAGATGCCGGGGATTATATTGTCATGGTTGTTGCGGGACCTAATGCCCGTAAGGACTATCACTATAATGAAACGGAAGAATTATTTTTTCAGCTTGAAGGCGAAATAGAAGTGCATATTCAGGAAGACAGACAGAAAAAGACTATGAAGCTAGGGCCCGGGGATATGTATTTACACCCGGCACGTGTACCACATTCCCCGGTAAGACACGCCGGATCTGTAGGTCTGGTAGTGGAACGCAAGCGGGATCAAATGGAAGTAGATGATGGACTCTTATGGTTTTGTGATAATTGTAACCACAAATTATACGAGGCCTATTTTACTCTCCACGATATTGAAAAAGACTTTTTAAAACATTTTGAAGTTTTTTATGGTTCCGAAGAGCTGCGGACCTGCAATAATTGCGGCACGATCATGGAAGCCGATGAACGTTTTGTAGCCAAATCTGAAGACTAGATGGAGTGGGTTGTAGCTGTCTTAATAGGTGTCGTAGCCTTTCTTCACTTGTATTTCCTATGGCTGGAAATGTTTGTCTGGACGACAAAAGCTAAAAAAGTATTCAGGAACTTTCCTGATTCTTTATTTGAACCCACAAAGACCATGGCTGCCAACCAGGGACTTTACAATGGTTTCCTGGCAGCCGGTTTGATCTGGACCTTCTTTATCAATGACCCTCACTGGAAAGCCTATATCAGCATTTTCTTTCTAAGCTGTGTGCTCATAGCCGGTATATACGGAGCTATTACTGTTTCTAAAAAGATCTTTTATGTTCAGGGCCTGCCGGCACTGATCGCTTTGATCCTGCTTCATTTAGTATAAGATAAAAGCCCGGTAATTCCCTATTTCATCCGCTTGAATATTTGTAGCTTTGCCAGCACAAAATCTTCTAATTAAATAGTAAAGGAATGGCCACAACTGCGGTAGACTTTGGATTGGATAAAGCCCTGGAACAATTAGGACTTAAAAAAGAAAATAAGGGAACGTATACCGGAAACGGTTTCTTTGAATCCGACGAAATGATCAGTTCATTTTCCCCTGTCGATGGAGAAGAGATTGGAAAGGTGAGCACGACTACACCTGAAGCCTATGAGAAAGTGATCCAGACTGCTCAAAAAGCATTTATTCACTGGAGAACTATTCCTGCGCCACAGCGTGGTGAGATCGTTCGGCAATTTGGCGACAAACTTCGTGAGCTGAAGGAACCTCTAGGAAAATTAGTGTCATATGAAATGGGCAAATCCTACCAGGAAGGCCTGGGAGAGGTTCAGGAGATGATAGATATATGTGACTTTGCTGTGGGCCTATCCCGGCAATTACACGGTCTTACCATGCACTCCGAACGTCCGGGTCACCGTATGTACGAACAATACCATCCACTTGGTATTGTAGGGATCATTTCTGCTTTTAACTTCCCGGTTGCTGTATGGGCCTGGAATACAACCCTGGCATGGGTTTGTGGTGATGTTTGTGTCTGGAAACCCTCAGAAAAAGCACCGCTTTGTGGTGTGGCTTGTCAGCATATCATTGCCGGCGTATTAAAAGAAAATGGGATGCCGGAAGGAATCTCTTGTTTGATCAATGGGGATTATCGCGTTGGCGAAATGATGACAAAAGATCCCCGTATTCCTCTGATCTCTGCTACGGGATCTATACGCATGGGCAAGATCGTAGCCCAGGCAGTTGCTGCCAGGCTTGGAAAATCCCTTTTAGAATTAGGGGGAAATAATGCTATTATCGTAACCCCGGATGCCGACATAAAAATGACTGTGATCGGTGCCGTTTTTGGTGCCGTAGGAACGGCCGGCCAACGCTGTACTTCGACAAGAAGGCTGATCATTCACGAATCTAAATACGATGAAGTTAAGAATGCATTAACGGACGCCTATGCACAATTGCGAATTGGTAATCCACTCGATGAAAATAATCATGTAGGGCCGCTTATCGATACAGATGCAGTTGCTATGTATGAGAAAGCTTTAGAAGCCGTAGTGGAACAGGGCGGAAACATTCTTGTCGAAGGAGGTGTCCTTTCCGGAGAAGGCTATGAAAGCGGTTGCTATGTAAAACCGGCCATCGTAGAAGCCAAAAATGAATTCCAGATCGTGCAGCATGAAACATTTGCGCCCATTCTGTATTTACTTAAATACTCAGGTGGTGTTGAAAATGCAATTGCTATGCAGAACAATGTAGTTCAAGGCCTTTCTTCAGCCATCATGACTAATAATCTCCGAGAAGCAGAACGTTTCTTATCTGCAGCCGGGAGTGATTGCGGAATTGCCAATGTAAATATTGGTACATCGGGTGCTGAGATCGGTGGTGCTTTTGGAGGTGAGAAAGAAACAGGAGGCGGCAGGGAATCCGGCTCAGATGCCTGGAAAGTGTACATGCGCCGTCAGACCAACACTATCAATTATACAGAGGACCTTCCATTAGCCCAGGGCATTAAGTTCGATCTATAAAAGAAACCCACCAACAGGGTTTCTAGATTTGTGGCTACCATGCAACACGGTTACTAGTCGTTGGTGGGTTAATAACTGCTAGTCATTATTACATGACTAGCTATGCCGAACATGCAAAGGCCCCCCAACCTTTGATGAACAACATTCTTTAGTTTCCTGTACACCCAATTCTCAGCTTAGCCCATAGCAAAAGCCCACCTACCCCAGATAGTGATAGTACAATATCATGGGCCGTGGCCAACTGCGAGCTAATGTGATCGGATGAAGTCATTCTTGTTTATTGGTTGTTTGTTTTGATGCAGACTCAACCTGGTTATTAGAAAAGCCCGTTGCTGCGAACTACATCAACGGGAATTTCTGAACTAACCAAACTAAACCAAATGAATCAAAGCAATAATTACATTAAGCCTGACTTCAATGCCAGAACTTAGTTGGGAGAAGAAAGGCATGATTAATTATTGACTCTAAAGTCTGTAATAAAAACTTTTGAAACAGCCCCTAACGTATAGATGGTCATAAATCATGTATAAATGACGATTTTTAAGGGCCTTTTTTCTGAAACCCTTCATTTTACAGTAGCTTTGAAGGAATTTTCTTTATCTTTTTTTGTTAATTTTTTAATACATTGTAAGCTAAACACTTTTTGATTTAACTATGAATGCGAAAACAACTAATCTTATCGGCATTGTGATCGCCATTCTGGCCGGTACTTATTTCTTCCTTATGTATTGTGATGCATGTCAGTCTTGTGACACATCAGATGATACCGTTGAAGCAGTGAGCTCGCTGGATTAATTTGCTAACCTTTTAACTATATAAAAATGGATTTTTCTACAATTTGTATTTGGTGTTGGGTGATCCCTCTATTAGTGGGTGCACTCTGCGCTTTTTTGGGCTACCTCATTGGCAAACGTTCTGCCAAGGGCGTAGATACCTCCGGGGATCTGAAAGCCTTACAAGATAAAAACACGCGTCTGGAAGCCGACCTGGCTGCATGCCGGGATTCGTTAAATAGCGCTAGTTCTGCCCCATCCGGCACAACCGATGCCGCATCATTGGCATCAGGCTTTGCTGCTTCAGAAGCAAGTGGTATGGGGGATGTTGGGGCTGAAGCTGCCATCGAAGAGATAAACTTTGATGCAGGAGGTGCCAAAGCCGCCTTGGGTAAATCGGTCAAGCTTAACGATTTGAAGATCATTGAAGGCATAGGCCCTAAAATTGAAAACCTGTTTAATAATGAAGGCATAACTACCTGGAGCGGACTGGCCGATTTACCTGTGGCTCGGTGTCGGGAAATTTTAATGACAGGGGGAGATCGATACAGATTGCATGATCCTGCTTCATGGCCTATGCAGGCACGTATGTGCTCCGAAGGTAAATGGAAAGACCTGGCGCGTTGGCAGGACGATCATAAACACGGGAAACTATAATACAAAACCGGTCTTTCAGGCCGGTTTTTTGTTGCGACCATTCTCTCCGGGATACAAGCTATGGACGGGATCACTTTGCCAAATATCACCCTTATCAATATCCATTGCCGTTAGAGGGCCTTTAAATGCTGCCCCGGTATCTATATTCCAAACATTCGCCGCCTGGACAGGTACTGTTTTGCCAATCTGGGTTACTGGTGTATGGCCAATATATATTTCCTTGTATAGTTGGAGTCGCTTTGGATAATTATCGGCTTCTCTGGAAATCTGAGGGTCCAGGGATAATGCCATCTCCCATAATGTGCGGTCCCAATAGAACATCTTTCTGAAATATTCCTGGTTTACGCCGTGCATATTGGTAAATCCGGCATGAATAAATAACCTGTTTTCAGGGTCGATATAATATTCTTTTAGCCCTTCGAAAAAACCCAGATGTGCTTGCTTCTCTTCGCTTGACACATTCTCATAAGATGCCATTGTTTCGGCCCCTCCTTGTTGAGTCCAAAGCGATAATACGTGTCCGGTACTCAGCCAATCCCTGCACAACTGATCGTGATTCCCAAGGATATATATGCAGGTATTTCTCTTGCTCAATTCGATCAAAAAGGAAATGGTCTGTGCAGCTTCACTCCATCCATCGACATAATCTCCCAAAAAAATAAGTGTATCTGAAGGGACAACCTCAGCACGCTCCAATAGCTGTGTGAGAGCCCGTAAGCCTCCATGGATATCTCCGATAACTATTTTTCTGCTCATGCGAAAAAGCTAATGATTGCAATGATCGCTAATATAGCCACAACCAGGAAGAATATTTTCCAGAAGGAAATAGGATGGGTACCGTGTATTTCTCCAGATTGTCCATTGATGTAAAAGTGATAATTTTTTCCGTTATAATGATATGTGCTGAGGTATAAGGGTAACAAAATATGTTTGAATGTCTCCTCAGAGAGTTTGATGTCTGCATGATGGATTCGCTGTGTATCCCCGCCAATATCCCTCCGGATCCAATTATGTGCGATCTCTTTTGCACGTTGAAATGATTTATGATGGCCTTCTTTTAATGGGATCGTATATTTCTCTGTCACAAATCCTGACAAATAATTGGAGTTGTATGGGACGAGCTCTTTGATATTCCAGCGGGAAATCCCGGATGGTATTTCTGATTGCTTCTTTTTAGATGCATTGATCAGTATATCATCTACAAAGCCCCCAACATCACCAGAAGCAGGTTGCCACCGCGTCTTCCTGACTTTCTTTGTCTGAATTCCCTGAGGTGTTTGCACCCGCTGCGTTTCATAGTAATGATCGCCCCGTTGACCTACATAGCGAGCATGAAGCTGTGCGTCGAACGTCCAGTATGGAATATACACTCCATGCAATCCTTCCGGATCCAGGGCGGCCCTTTTAAGTTTATTTGGTGTAAACCAGATCTTTGATACCCAATTCTTAAAGATTTTCCGCGCCGCTTGGTGATCTAGTTGGAATGGTATCAATGCCCCGGGAAGTATCCATCCCTCTTTTTCAATATCCTCACGAATAAGAGGTTCCCCGCAATACACACAATGGAGCGACTTATAACTCTCTTCCACGTGCTGGTTGCCGCCGCAATTCTTGCAATGTAAGAGGTCTATCGTCTCGGTGTAGGCCTGGTCGCCCACTACTTTCAGATAGTGTTCTAATTCCAACTCCTCAAAGCTGCTTTTTGCCTGCTCAATGAATTCTTCATACCCGCAATATTCACACTTGATCTGGTGTGATCCGGGTTTGTACTTCAATTCAGCTCCGCAATTGGCACAAGCCTTTTTCTTTTCGGAAAGCTTGGTGTCTTCCATAGACCAGGTTATCCGGGTTACTATTCAAGGTAAATCCACTGCCTTCTTAGTTTTCGGGCAATGGAGGTGGCGTAGCGCCTCCTAAAAATGCTTTGAGCTCTTCAATGTCCTGAAGCGGGGACCAATTGGTCAGCCCTTGTTTCCAAATAAGTGTTTCCTTGTTTACCGTTCTGTTAGCAAACAATTCCTTGAGCTTATCAAATGTAACAGGACCCAATTGCTGGCCGTTCACGGCATAATGATACATGACCTGAACCGGGATCGGTGGCGGTGCTGGAGTAGCAACAGGAGCTCCACCAAAGGGTTGCTGTGGTGCATGTGGGTTCATCATAGTGCCCATTTGCTGTGCAAGGACAAAGCCCATTCCCATGCCCATACCGGCGCCGGCTGTGCCTCCTTCATTTTTTGCCGCTTCTTCCATAGCCTTGGCTGCCTTGAATTGGGCAAGCTTACTCATGTCTAGTTTATCGAGTCGACTATATTCAAATATTTCCTTCTTAAGATCTTCAGGCATGGAGACATTCTCAATGTAGAATTTCTCAAGCTCTATCCCTACCCTTCCAAATTCGGGTTGCATAACCTCCTGGCAAGTTTCTGAAAGTTCACTGGTATTGGCAGCGTATAATTCAATAGGCAAATTAGCCTCTCCTACTGTATCTGTAAAGCGGGTAACGATCAAACTTTTAAGGTGTTCGTTGATCTCGTAATTAGTAAAATTACCATCCGTTCCCACAACGTCCACGACAAATTTGCCCGGATCACTGATCTTAAAACTATAGGTTCCGAAAGCACGGATCTCCGTCAGGCCGAAACGCTCATCACTAAGCATGATCGGGTTTTTCGTTCCCCATTTTTCGTCTGTGAATAATCGGGTATTCACAAAATAGACCTCTGCTTTAAACGGACTGTTAAAGCCATATTTCCATCCCTTTAGTGTGGCAAGGATCGGTAAGTTTTTAGTGTTCAGGGTATACGTGCCCGGAGTGAAAACATCAGCCAGCTGTCCCTCATTCACAAATACGGCAGCCTGGCCTTCCCTGACTATTAGTTTAGCGGCGTTCTTTATTTCATTTTGATAGCGCTCAAATCTATGTACTATGGTATCGTCATTGGTGTCCAGCCATTCAACGATATCAATAAATTCATGTTTAAGTTTATTCTTTATTTCATCAAAAATACCCATGTTATTAGTGTTTAAAAATAAGACTAAGAAGGTAGTAATTTCTGATGGTCGGCACAACTCAATCCCGTCATATTCTTAGGGAGTTTTCTTTGGTCGAAGTTTTAATTCTAATTACTTTGGAGGGCATAAATTGAGATATGAAACAAGTCTTCTGTATCGGGGAATTGCTGATCGACTTTGTTGCCGAAAATCAGGGTAGTGATCTAAGTAAGGCCAAAGAATTTACGAAGAAAGCAGGGGGCGCTCCTGCCAATGTGGCCTGCGCAGTTTCCAAATTAGGGGGGCATAGTAATTTTATTGGCTGCGTTGGAGAAGATGCCTTTGGGGATTTCCTGTTAGGCATCCTGGACCAGCACCAGGTGAATACAGTACTGTCTCAGCGATCTGAACAATTTACTACGCTTGCCTTTGTTTCAATTGCCGAAGACGGGGAACGCGATTTTGTATTCAGCCGTGGTGCAGATAAGGAATTGGCATACAATGAACGCGTCAGCGCCTTATTTGATAACCAGATTATCCACTTTGGAGCAGCCACATCGTTTTTAGGGGGGCCACTCGAAAAGACTTATGCCCGCTATCTCAAAGATGCCATAACAGCAGAAGCCTTTATCAGTTTCGATCCAAATTACAGACCCGATCTTTGGCTCGGCAAAGAAGCCAGCTTTATAGCCAAGTGTTTACCCTATGTGGCAGCAGCAGATATTTGCAAATGCAGCCTGGAGGAAGCCTATTTGTTATCTGGAGAAACATCACTGGAAAAAGCAGTTGCCTATCTGCATAAACAAGGCGCTAAAATGATCACCATCACCCTGGGGTCAGAAGGCACATATGTCAGCACGACCAAAGAACAATTCCAGGTTCCCAGTATTGCTATTCAGGCAATAGATACCACTGGGGCCGGCGATGCTTTTATTGGGTGCTTGTTGTATCAATTTGCGAATGAACAGGATCCTGGCTCATTGCTAGTAGACAGAGATACACTCACCGATTTGGTGACCATGGCAAATAAGGCAGGGGCCGTAACTGCGCAAAATTTCGGAGCAATCTCTTCCCTGCCATCAAAAGCCGATCTGGCACCCCTATGACACAGGCAGATCTCCATACAAAGGCGGCCAAAGCCCAACTTTCTTCCGGTAATAAAATAGACGAAGATGACTTGTTTGCCGCTCGTAAAGCAAGCAACCTCTCGCTTATTCAATACCTGTATTTTTCCTTGTATCCCCAGGAAGAATTTGAACGCAACTTTGACCGGCTCTGGAAGAAACTGGACAACCTCATGGCTTCCCGGCCAGCTGAGCTAAAATCACAAGACGTTTCGCGCATACTGGAAGGCAGGTGGTTTCAATCACAACATTTGGTAGGCATGCAACTCTATGTAGATAGGTTTGCAAAAAACATCAAAGGCCTGCAAAAGCGTTTGCCATACCTGGAAGACCTGGGGGTCAATTTCCTTCATGTGATGCCGTTGACAACAAGGCCCAAAGGTCCCAGTGATGGAGGCTATGCGGTGAATAATTATACGAAGGTAGACCCATCCCTGGGAAGCAATAAAGACCTCGATACGCTAACCAAAAACCTAAGGGAGCGTAAGATGCTATTAATGCTCGATTTTGTGGTAAATCACACCTCAGATGAGTTTGAGTGGGCGAAAAAAGCCAAGAAAGGCAAAAAGAAATATCAGGCCTACTACTATACCTATCCCAATCGGGAGATCCCCGATCAATTTGAAGCAAGTTTACCAGAGATCTTCCCGGAAACATCGCCCGGGAATTTCACTTTTGACAAGGACATGAACCGATGGGTGATGACTGTCTTTAACAGCTATCAATGGGATTTGAATTACAGGAACCCCGACGTCTTTGAGGAAATGCTGACACAGTTAGTACAGCTGGTAAACCTGGGTGTAGATGTTGTCCGTTTTGATGCCCTGGCATTTCTCTGGAAAAAATTGGGGACCATATCACAGAACCTGCCCGAGGCACATCAGCTGATTTCCCTGTTCAGATTATGCCTGCAAACGGTAGCCCCGGGAGTGATCTTGTTAGCTGAGGCCATTGTGGCCCCAAGAGATATCCTTACTTATTTTGGAAAAGGCCCTTTGGAGGGCAATGAATGCGAATTGGCCTATAATGCCACGTTAATGGCCCTGCTTTGGAATTCCATAGCTACGACAAAGACACAAGTCCTCTACAGAAACCTGACCGAATTACCCCATAAACCCTTGAGCACTTCCTGGATCAATTACATCCGTTGTCACGATGATATTGGTTTGGGCTTCGATGATAAGTACATTTATGAAGCGGGCTGGGATGCCCAGTTACATCGCAAATTCCTCCGGGAATATTTTAGCGGAGACTTCCCCGGATCGCCATCAAAAGGTGGGATTTTCATGTACAACCCCAAAACAGCGGATGGCAGAATCGTTGGCAATACAGCATCTTTAGTAGGCCTGGAGAAAGCAAGGGAGGAAAAGAACGATCCCTTAAAAAAACAAGCCCTGGATAAGATCGTAATGCTCCACGGTATTATGCTGAGCTATGGCGGAATTCCTATGCTCTATGCCGGGGATGAACTGGCTTTGCTCAATGACTATTCCTATTTAAAAGAACCGGATAAAAAAGATGATAACCGATGGATGAACCGTCCTTTTCAGCCTTGGGAGGTTGTGGATTCCTTTGAGAAAAAGGATTCAGATGCCCGTTATATTCACAGCACCCTAAAGAAGATGATCGGCATTCGCAAAAAAGAGCCCTGCCTGGCCGATCCAATTCCACGTACATTTATCGATCTTGACAATCCACACCTTTTGGGCTACTGGAGAACCCTCCCGGATTCAGATGCGTCTTTGATAGTCCTCGCAAATTTTAGCCCCCAAAGGCAGACGATCAGGCTAAAACATCTCTTTGAAAGTGGCTATCCAAAAGCAGCTGAGGTAGTTGACTTAATCAGTGAAAAGAAGATTTCATTAAAAAAAGGTTGGATAACAATTAAACCCTTTCAATTATTCTGGCTTAAGCGTATTTAACCTTTCTGAGGATGCGTTGTGATTCCTTGACAGAATTATAGACAGCCATATCATACGATTTGAGCAACGGCCGGATACGGTCAAGCTTATCTTTCGCCTCTTCAAATCCATTTAAATAACATATCAGATATGTCGCCGCCAATTGCTGCAAGTCGGCTATCTCTCTTTTTTTAAGTCGGATCCCATTTTCCAGTTTATGGATCAGGGCATTGTTTGCATTGTAAATATGGTGAAGTGTTTTCTTATCGTATACGGGCGGCTCGAAGAGCAATTCGCTTTGCATCAGGTAAGTACCATTGTCTGAAAATGTTATAATCACTTTTTCTAAGGGGAAGTAATCTTGCTCTTTCCCCAATCCCAATTGCACATATTCAATAGTGGTAAACGAATGCTCATCAAAGCTGATAGATACCTCATCTAAGGTGGAATAAAAAAGTTTTACCTGCTCATTGATAAGTTCAATATCGACACGAGAAAGGTATACTTGATTCTTTACTCGCTTTTCATGACCTGCCCAGCAGACTACAAATTGTTCTTTGAATACTTTATAGTAACTACTAAGATCCTTATGACGATTATTGATAAAATCGATAACCCCATCCAGGGTAAGCTGGATATTATTCTTGGCGTGTTGTTCCAGGGTATTGACAACCTCAGAATTTTCATCCTTCAGGTCAGGGGCTACTTTTTTTGGCATGCTAATGCTGCCTTCCCGGAAAAAGACCGTCCCTGCATAGTATTTCCAGATATTTTTTTTAAGCGAGCAAGTTTTTCCACTGGAGGTTAAGGTAACCAAGCCCACCACTTTGCCTTCCGGCAAATGGGGAAAAGGGATATTCTCATAGGCGATCCTGGGCGGATTTTCCAGGTAGGCGTTTACCAGGTTCTGGATCTTACTATCGTCAAAGAAGTCGACGCCAACGATCTTATTATCTTCATCTTCTACGCCAACAACGATATAGGAATTGTTCCCGGGATTGCTGTTGGCCAGGGCACACACATGTTTAAGGAATTTTCCTTTGCCTTCCTTTTCGCCAATGCTGATAAAACGCTTTTTATCATAAAAGCTGTTCTCGTCATTATGCGCGAGCAGGTTTTTTACTAAAAGGCGTTTATTGATCATGGCGTTTTCTTCACAATCGTACTGCTTGCCTGCGCAGTGGGAAATACGATCATGTCGGCAATATTGACGTGCATAGGCCGTGTGATCACAAACAAAATGATCTCGGCAATATCCTCCGGCGTCAGGGGTTGATATCCTTTGTACACCGACTTTGCCCTTTGCAGATCTCCCTTGAATCGCACATTGGAAAACTCCGTTTCTACTAATCCGGGGTTAATGGCCCCTACCCGGATCCCATGTTCATTAAGGTCCATCCGCATGGCCTGGTTGATTGCATCAACAGCGTGTTTACTTGCGCAATAGACATTGCCTTTCGGATAGACTTCCTTCCCAGCCGTAGAACCAATATTGATCACATGGCCCTGTGCACGTTTTATCATCCCAGGGATCACCGCTTTGGACACATAAAGCAAGCCTTTGACATTAATATCCAGCATGGCATCCCAGTCATCCAGATCTCCCTGGTCTATGGTATCCAGGCCATGGGCATTGCCTGCATTATTTATCAAAACGTGGATCTGGGACCATCGGGCATGTAAAGACCCTATGGCCTTGTACACCCCATTTCTATCACGAACATCAAAATTCAGGGTATGTGTCTCACAATAGCTCTTTAGTTCGGCGCTCAGGGCATCAAGGCGTTCCTGTCGCCGTCCACATAAAACAAGATCATAGCCGTGTTTTCCGAGACATAGGGCCGTAGCATATCCAATACCACTGGTAGCTCCGGTAATTAATGCGATTTTGGCCATA
>JAOTYW010000218.1 GCA_029861705.1 Flavobacteriaceae bacterium | reverse complement strand
TCACGGCCTTTTAACTCGCGGCATTACGGGGATCGGAGAATACTTACTCAAGGTTTCCATTTCAATCGATCAACTGGGAAATGTACTTATGCAGCATTTGCTTAATGCCCTTTGGGTTAGAGAAGGAGGTTATTTATTTGGAAATAGGGATGAAACTATCTCCAGTGCCCTGGGGAAAAATAAAACACAACAAACACTTACCGGTTTTGGTCGACTTATTGATAGTATCCTGGAATTTATCGATCCAAACCACAGTCTGAACTCAATCGACTACTATGTGGAGCCTGTCAAAGAGAACAGCTGAAGGGCAAATCCATAAGGAATACTATTTTGATGATTTTGTTACATTTGCACGTTTCAAAGATTTTAGTGAATTATGATCGTATTAGGAATTGATATTGGTGGATCGGGAATGAAAGGTGCCCTGGTAGACACCCGCACCGGAGAACGGATCTCAGAGCGGCATCGTATACCTACACCCCCCGATCGCAAACCCGAATCCATGGCCGGAGTGGTTAAGCAACTGGTAGATCATTTTGACCATAAGGGTCCTGTTGGTTGTGGTTTCCCTACAATTGTCAAGCATGGGGTTTGTATCTCTTCCGGAAACCTTCACAAGTCCTGGGTAGGAGTCAACATAAAAGAATTGTTTAGCGAAGCTACCGGTTTACCGGTTACCGTGGTCAATGATGCCGATGCAGCCGGATACGCCGTTATGAATTATGGCATAGGAAAAGGAAAGAATGGCTTGGTTGTGATAATTACGATTGGTACTGGCCTCGGAAGTGGCGCCTTTTTTAATGGCGAATTACTACCCAATTTTGAACTGGGTCAGATCCCATATAAAAAATACAAGAAGATTGAAGAATGGGCTGCTGCTTCGGCCAAAGAAAGAGAAGAACTTACTTTTAAGAAATGGGCAAAGCGATTTGACACCTTTCTTCGCTACGTAGAACTACTCATTTCTCCTGATCTTATCATTTTAGGTGGTGGCACTTCAAAGAATTTTGATGAGTTCGAAGATTATCTTACCATACAAACACCAGTTATAGCTGCCCATCTCGGTAATTATGCCGGCATTGTTGGCGCTGCCGCTGCTGCCTTGCACCAGGCGCCTATCGACTAATTAAAGATTTTGTCGGATTCCCAGGAACCTAAATATTTTTATTTCGTTTCCTATCTACTTCTTTTAGGAAGATCTTGCGGAGTCGTAAATGCTTTGGCGTTACTTCTACATATTCGTCTTTCTGAATATATTCCAATGCCTCTTCCAATGAAAATTTAACAGCGGGCACAATTTTGGCTTTCTCATCTGCCCCGGAAGACCGAACATTGGAAAGTTTTTTAGTCTTTGTCACATTCACCGTCATATCATCCCCTCTGCTATTCTCACCAATGACCTGACCTTCATATATATCTTCTCCCGGATCGACAAAAAACCGACCACGATCCTGCAGCTTATCGATAGAATAAGGAATTGCCTTTCCATTCTCCATAGACACTAAAGATCCATTCTGGCGCTGGGGAATATCGTCCTTCATGGGCTGGTACTCTAAGAATCGGTGTGCCATGATCGCTTCCCCGGCTGTAGCAGTCAGTAGCTGATTCCGCAACCCAATAATTCCCCTCGAAGGGATTAAGAATTCACAAACCATGCGCTCGCCCCGGGCCTCCATGCTGATCATTTCACCTTTGCGCTTTGAGACCATTTCAACTGCCTTTCCGGAAACTTCTTCCGGCAGGTCTATGGTTAGTTCCTCTATCGGTTCACATAAAACACCATCTATCTTCTTAATGATTACCTGTGGCTGTCCTATTTGTAGCTCATAGCCTTCACGGCGCATCGTTTCAATCAGTACTGAAAGGTGTAATACCCCGCGTCCAAAAACTGTAAACTTTTCAGCACTATCTGTTTCTGCTACACGAAGCGCAAGGTTTTTTTCCAATTCTTTTTCCAGGCGCTCTTTAAGGTGCCTTGAGGTAACGAACTTGCCTTCTTTGCCAAAAAACGGACTGTCATTAATGGTAAACAACATACTCATAGTGGGTTCGTCTATGGCAATGGTCTCCATGCCTTCGGGTTGTTCCAGATCGGCAACGGTATCGCCAATGTCAAATCCTTCCAGACCTGTCATAGCACAAATATCTCCTGTGACCACTTCCGTAACTTTCTTCTTACCGAGGCCATCAAAAGTAAAGAGCTCTTTTATTTTAGATTTCACAATGCTTCCATCCCGCTTAACCAGCGAAACCTGCTGGCCTTCTTTAAGGGATCCTCGTGTAAGTCTTCCGATTGCTATCCGTCCTGTAAAAGAAGAATAGTCCAAAGAAGTGATCAGCAATTGTGTAGTCCCAGCTACGGGTTCAAAAGAAGGAATATGCGCTACGACCATTTCAAGCAACGGTTCAATAGAGTCGGTTTTCACATTCAAGTCCGAACTCATCCAGTTAAACTTCGCTGATCCGTAGACGACTGGAAAATCTAGTTGCCATTCTTCTGCTCCAAGTTCAAACATCAGGTCGAACACCTTTTCATGAACCTCTTCGGGGGTGCAGTTTTCTTTGTCAACTTTGTTAATTACAACACAGGGTTTCAAGCCAAGATCAATGGCTTTTTTCAACACAAAACGCGTCTGTGGCATAGGGCCTTCAAAAGCATCTACCAGCAGCAGCGCGCCATCTGCCATGTTCAATACACGTTCCACTTCCCCGCCAAAATCGGCATGACCAGGGGTATCAATAATATTGATCTTCGTATCCTTATAAGTCACGGAAACATTTTTGGAAACGATAGTGATACCGCGTTCGCGTTCCAGGTCATTATTGTCCAGGATGAGCTCACCGGTATTTTCATTGTCCCGGAAAAGCTGACAGAAATGCAGGATCTTATCTACCAGGGTGGTTTTACCGTGATCTACGTGCGCGATGATTGCAATATTCTTTGTGTTGGACATAGCCGTCTTTTAAGCGCGCAAAGATACACAAATGAAGCGGGAGGACTCTTAAATAAACCTCAAAACCCTAATAACACATTTTGGTCATGAAAGCAACTCTTCAACTCTAAGCACGGTAAGTCATACTGCCCTCTAACATGTGGAAATCCTTGGGAATCTACTATCTTTAGCCAGAATTTTATCCTATGGATTTAACCCATATCCCTAACATAAAGCATCTCGATAGCGGCAATTTTTTCCTTTTAGCAGGACCTTGTGCTATAGAAGGTGAAGAAATGGCCATGCGGATTGCAGATCAAATTACTGCTTTAACCGATGCGCTTCAGATCCCCTATGTATTTAAAGGGAGTTTTAAAAAAGCAAATAGGAGTCGGCTTGATTCCTTTACCGGCATAGGTGATGAAAAAGCTTTGGAAATTTTAGCGAAAGTCTCCGAAAAGTTTCAAATCCCGACGATCACTGATATTCATGAAGTAGCCGATGCTGACAAAGCGGCGGCCTATGTAGATATCTTACAGATACCCGCCTTCCTTGTAAGACAGACAGACCTGGTGGTAGCAGCCGCTAAAACAGGGAAAGTAGTGAATCTGAAAAAAGGGCAATTTATGAGTCCGGAAAGCATGAAACATGCGGTGACCAAAGTAAAAGATGCGGGTAATGATAAGGTACTGATCACAGAACGAGGCTCTATGTTTGGCTATCAGGATATGGTCGTAGATTTTCGGGGGATCCCGACGATGAGAGCATTTGCTCCGGTTGTACTTGATGTAACTCATTCTTTGCAACAGCCCAATCAGTCTTCAGGGGTTACCGGCGGCCGACCAGAACTTATTGAAACCATTGCCAGGGCTGGAATAGCTACCGGTGTAGATGGCCTGTTTATAGAAACGCATTTCGATCCGGCAAATGCCAAAAGCGATGGTGCCAATATGCTGCATTTAGACAGTTTAGATGGGTTGCTGAAGAACCTGGTTGCCCTGCACCAAACGGTCAGAAAGTTGTCTTAAGTCTTATTTCCAGAATCCCTTATCTTTTACACTATATGCATCGTGTAAGACTTCGATCAGGATAGTTTCTTCTATTTCCTCGAGTGTAAAATAACGCAGTGATTTCATAATCTTTCGATTTTTTGTGACCATTTTATCTGGGTGGACAGTCATATGTGCCGAATGCCAGAATCCGACATCTACGTAGCCCTTAGATTGATTTAAATAGCAAAACGGCGTTTTTTCGTAATAGTAAAATGGAATTCGGTATTTAAATATCATGGTAAGTTCCGGCAATGTGCGCTCAATAACAGCTTGTAGGTTGAGCAAGATACTTCTAAAAGGCTCATCTTGATCCAGTATATAGGCCTCTGCGGGATTCATTTATTGTGGACTCCAATTACTTTCCATCGACGTAATCCTGCAAATAGGTGAAATTTGGTGT
>JAOTYW010000035.1 GCA_029861705.1 Flavobacteriaceae bacterium | reverse complement strand
CTTGATCCGGTAATCACCCTTAGAAATGAAGGTCGTATCCAAAATACGGGAACCCATTGAACAGGAAATGGAACTTTTTGAGAAGAAGTTCTATGAGGCGATGACGTCTAAGGTGGCTTTATTTAACCGGATCACGCATTATATCGTCAACCGGAAAGGAAAACAAATGCGACCTATGTTCGTTTTTCTTACGGCTAAGTTGCTGAATAATGGGGAAGTTAACGAGCGAACCTATCGTGGGGCCTCAGTTATTGAATTAATACACACAGCCACGCTTGTACATGACGATGTGGTAGATGATAGTGATAAACGCAGGGGATTCTTTTCAATTAACGCCCTTTGGAAAAATAAGATCGCTGTCCTTGTTGGGGATTATCTTTTGTCAAAAGGCATGCTGTTGTCCATTGATCATGGCGACTTTGACCTGCTTAAAATCATTTCCGTGGCCGTACGGGAGATGAGTGAGGGGGAATTGTTGCAATTAGAAAAGGCCCGGAACTTAGATGTGACGGAAGAGGTCTATTATGAGATCATCAGACAGAAAACAGCCACCCTTATTTCAGCATGCTGCGGCTTAGGGGCTTGTTCGGTGAAACCAGATAGTGATGATGTAGAAGCCTTTAAAAAGTTTGGCGAATATTGCGGTATGGCTTTTCAGATCAAGGACGATCTCTTTGACTATGCAGATGATAAGATCGGGAAACCAACAGGCATTGATATCAGAGAGCAAAAGCTGACATTACCGCTGATCTACGCCTTGAATCACTGTAGTCCTGACGAACGGAAATGGCTTATCAGATCTGTGAAAGTGCACCACAGGGATAAAGCACGTGTAAAAGAAGTCATTCGCTTTGTACAAGAGAAAGGCGGACTCGCCTATGCACAGACCATAATGCATCAGTTTAAAGAGAAAGCACTTCAGGTTTTGGATCAATACCCTGACTCTCCTTATAAGGCTTCCCTGAGGGAAATGGTCATTTACGTTGTAGAACGCAAAAAGTAGTATGGAAGTTATCCACACCCTTATGAGGGACGCCTTTATTTTCCTATTTTTACCCTTAGCATTTCTCTGAAAATTGATTTCAAAATCCACTATAGATCAGGTTTATGAAACCGCCCGTATCGAGGAGGTGATCGGGGATTTTGTGCAATTGAAAAAATCAGGCGCAAACTTCAAAGCCTTAAGTCCATTTACGGATGAGCGGACGCCGAGTTTTATGGTTTCCCCTGTGAAGCAGATCTGGAAGGATTTTAGCTCAGGAAAAGGCGGGAATGTGGTCGCTTTTCTAATGGAGCACGAGCATTTCTCTTATCCCGAGGCAATACGTTATCTGGCCAGAAAATACGGCATAGAGATCGAGGAAACAATTCAGACCGATGAACAGAAGGAATTGGCCGATGAAAAAGAAAGCCTCTTTATTGCCAGTACTTATGCAGAAGAAATCTTTGTTGAGAATCTTTGGGAATCCGACGCCGGAAAGGCCATAGGCCTCACTTATTTTAAAGAGCGTGGATTTACGCCTGAGACCATAAAGAAGTTTTCTCTAGGCTATAGTTTGGATGAATGGGAAGCCTTTACCACCCGTGCACTGAAAGATGGGTATAAGCTAGACGTCCTGGTGAAAACCGGCTTATCCATCCATCGGGAGAAAACAGCTAGCCAGGAAGCAAAGACATTTGACCGCTTTAAAGGACGTGTGATGTTCCCTATACACTCCATGAGTGGCAGAGTATTGGGATTTGGCGGCCGCATACTGGGCCAGGAAAAGAAGGCGGCCAAGTATATGAATTCGCCTGAAAGCCTTATCTATCATAAGAGCAAGGTGCTCTATGGTATCTATCATGCCAAGCAGTCTATTGCTAAAGAAGACAATTGCTACCTCGTAGAAGGCTACACAGATGTGATCCAATTCCATCAACTTGGCATTGAGAATGTAGTCGCTTCCAGTGGAACGGCATTGACGCCGGAACAGATCCGACTTATTCGGCGCTTGACTACACAAGTCACAGTGCTTTTTGATGGCGATGCAGCAGGATTACGAGCCTCCCTCAGAGGAATAGATCTGATTCTGGAGCAGGGAATGAATGTCAAGGTTTGTGCCTTTCCGGAAGGAGAAGATCCGGATAGCTTTGCGCGCTCAAATAGCCTGGAGGAAGTGCACTTGTACCTGGAAGAAAATGCGAAGGACTTTATCCAGTTCAAGACCTCACTTTTGATCGCCGAAGGTGGGTCAGACCCGATAAAACGCGCCAACACCGTACGCGATATTGTTGGGAGTATTGCTCGCATACCGGATCGGATCAAGAGAGAGATCTATGTACAGGAATGTTCCCGGATCATGGGCGTGTCTGAAGAAGTGCTGTTTAATACACTGGCGCAAATAAGCAGTAAGAACAGGCAGGATCAGGCTAAAACTGCCCGGAAACAAGCTGAGGCCTTCCAGGTGATCAAACCCCCGACGGAGGCGGCTTCTAAAGTTGATACCCAGTATGAATTAGAGCGGAAGATCATTGAGATGTTGCTCTTATATGGCAATGAGCAGGAAGCTTTTGAAGATTATGTTTACAAGGAGAATGAAGAAGGGGAATTAGTCCTGGAACGTGAACAGGTAGAGGCCAAGGTCTATGAAAAAATCTACCTGGATCTTCAGGAGGATGAGATTGAACTTACGCATGAGCTTTTTCGTATGATCTACTATAAGCTTATGGAGGAAATGAATGAGCGTGAAGATTTTACCATCAACACTTTTATGAATCAACTGGACCAGAGTCTTATATCTGAAGTCTCTTCGATTTTAATGGAGGATGAAAAGTATGCACTGCACCAGTGGGAACGTAAAAATATTTACCCTAAGGAGAAAGCACAGAGTGTCTCACAACTAGTGAGTGAAACTATACTCACCTTGCGCTGTTATTTAATCAAAAAGCGTATTGAATCCCTGCAACTTGGCACCGAAAATCTGGAAGGGGATCATCAGGAGGCATTAGAGGAGATTATCCGTTACCTGGAACTCAACAAATTATTGAACACCAAATTAAATAGGGTATTATCATAAAAAAACCCCAGCACCTAGGCCGGGGTTTTTAACCTTTTTTAAGCAGTTTGGAATTTAATATAATTCTAAAGCTTTGGCTTGCTGTAACAGATCTACAAGGTTATCCACGTTCAATTTTTTCATTAAACGCGCCTTGTACGTACTAACGGTCTTCTCATTAAGATTCAGACCTAGGGCTACTTCCTTGTTACGTTTTCCGCTTGCCAATAATTTCAGTACCTCGACTTCGCGAGTAGACAACTTCCTAAAGAACCTTCTTGGCTTCTGCGTACCTTCATCGAAGGCTAAACGCTGCGCCAATTCATTTGTGATAAACATGTTACCTTCACTAACCTTTTTAATAGCTGAAATAATGTAATCCAAATCAGCTGTTTTGGAAAGATATCCAAAGGCACCAGCTCTGATTGTACTCAAAGCATAAACGTCTTCAGATTGTCCGCTGTATATCAGAACTTTTATGTTCGGATATTCTTGTTTTACTTTTCTGAGTGTGGCGATCCCGTTAATTTCCGGAATATCCATCTCAAGTATAACAACATCGGGTGTAACTTTGTTTAACGAATCAAATAGTTCAGAAGTGGTGGCTACATCTGCGATAACTTCAAATTCTGGAGAAGTACTTAGCACCTGCTTAATACCCAATCTAACTATGGGATGGTTGTCTGCAATTAAAACTTTGATCATTCTAATGTAGTTCTAGATTCATTATACTCCTAAAATCACAGCGGCATAATGTAGGGTTAAAAATTCTAAATTCCGAGGCAAATGTGGACTTTTTTCTTTGATTCCATCGCATTTGGGACGGACTTTTCGACTTAAGTATCTGATTCATAGATGAGAGGTTATTTTAACTCCTCGGGTATTTCACAAATAGGTATAGGAATCATCTTATGCTTATTTGCAGTATTAAACTTTTTATATATAAGAAAAACCTCCAATTCTCGACCATCGAAGTCTTCGGAGGTTTTTCCTTGGTCGTTCATGCGCATGGCCCATTCCAATTCCGGATAGCTAGCACCGATCTGATCTTCGTCGGTACGATTGTCGCCCCACAAACCATCTGTAGGAGGAGCCTTAATTATAGTGTCGTCTATACCTATATATTCGCCAATTTCATACACTTCGGATTTCATCAGGTCTGCAATGGGGCTGAGGTCTACTCCACCATCGCCATATTTCGTATAAAACCCAATACCAAAGTCTTCTACTTTATTTCCGGTTCCGGCGACGAGATATTTATTCAGGGCAGCAAAGTAATATAATGTAGTCATACGTAGTCGTGCTCTGGCATTAGCCAGCGGCATAAAACGCGCCTCTTCATCTGCAATTGGTGGAAATGAATTTACCAGCTGATCAAATACAGGAGTAAGGTTAACGTCTTGTCTGCTTACGTTAGGAAAATTCTCTTGAAGCCAGTGAATATGGAGGTTTGCACGTGTCACCTGCTTTTGCCCCTGGTGTATTGGCATCTCGACACACAATACCGGGAGTCCGGTTTCTGCGCAGAGTGCAGAGGTGACTGCAGAATCAATTCCGCCGGATACGCCTACCACAAATCCGTTCTGATGATTCGTAGTTGCGTAGTCGCGAAGCCAGTTAACAATATATGTTACGACCTGCTGCGTGTGCATGGTTTGTTTTAGTTAGGTATAAAACGTTTAATTTTGAGCTTTAGTTTACGTGATGGCGGATATTTACGCCGGTTGAAGTTAGTAAAATATACCTTAGATCGTCAAAATCGCATGAAGTATTCGATAAAATTCCTTCTGATAATATTATTTATATATTCCTGCAAGGAGAATAAGAAAATTCCTATAGAAATCTTGGAAACACCTATTAACGTCGATGTAATCAGGTTTGACCGGGAATTGGCGGTCGCAACTGAGTCCAGCCTGCCAATTTTGAAAAAGCAATATCCTTATTTTTTCCCTGCACAGTATCCGGACTCCCTTTGGATAGCTAATTTATCCGATACATTGCAATTAGAGTTATTATCGGAAGTAGATAGTGTCTTTACGGATTTTGAGAAGGAAAAAGAAGAGATCACCCTATTTTATAAACATTGGCTTTATTATTTCCCGGATTCTGAGCCCATGCCCAAGGTGGTTACCATGATCTCAAAAGTAGATTACCAGTACAGAATTATAGTAACCGATAGTCTGGCACTGGTGGCTCTTGATTCTTATCTGGGACAAGATCACAAATTTTATGAAAGAATAGACAGATATATCACCACCGAACTGGATCCTATCTATATACTCCCGGATTTGGCAGATGCTTTTATTGCCACTAAAGTGCCGCCACCTATGGAACGGACCTTCCTCTCTCAAATGATCTATTACGGCAAAAAGCTCTATCTGGCAGACCTGCTACTTCCCTGGCGGGACGATACAGATAAGATTAAGTATACACAAGAACAGCTAGATTGGGCTCGGGCCAATGAAGATCCAATTTGGCGTTACTATGTTGAACGTGAGTTGCTCTTTAGTACTGATCAGGGATTGGCGCCGAGATTCCTCAATGATGCGCCTTTTTCTAAATTCAGACTCGAACTTGACAATGAATCCCCCGGACGGATTGGACAGTATATTGGCTGGCAGATCGTTAGAGCCTTCATGGAAAATAATGATGTAGAAGTACATCAAATGCTCAACTTATCGGGTCGCGATATTTTTATGCGTTCCAAATTTAAACCCAAAAAGTAATGTCTATACATCATACTTCGACAATAACCTTAAAAATAGGCCTGGATGAAAACCGAGTGCCTGAAGAATTGACCTGGTCTGCCGAGGATGGCGGGGTAAATAATGAATCGGCAAAAGCCTTGTTGCTTTCTGTCTGGGATCACAACCAAAAGGAAGCGCTTAAGATCGACTTATGGACGAAAGATATGCCGGTTGATGAAATGAAAATTTTCTTCCATCAAACCCTGGTAGCTTTGAGTAGGACATATGAGAAAGCCACTCAGGATGCGAAACTTTCTGCTGCCTTAAAGGAGTTTTGTGATTTTTTTGAGAAAAATCTGGAGATACCTTAATATATATGACTTCATTACTTTTTGTTTACAATGCCGATTCTGGTCTGGGGAATGCCCTCTTAGATGCCGCTCATAAAGTAGTGAATCCGTCTACTTATGCCTGTTCTCTATGCAAGCTGACATTTGGAACTTTCCAGGAGAAAAGAAACTGGAAAGATTTTCGGGAACAATTTCATTTACCAATGACCTTTCTTCACAGAGACGAATTCTTTGACTCGCATCAAAATGTTTCCCGGGTTGATATAGTCTTGCCGGTAATCTATAGGGTAGACAAGGAGCAATTAGAAGTGCTGGTTGCCCCTGCAGAACTAAATGGACTAAAGAGTGAATCGGAATTGATGGAAATGATCAAGGCACGGGTTTCGGCCAAATAATTCCTATTTCTTGTTGAATTCCTTGAATTGTTGATTGATCCCGGCGATGTAGCTAAGTACTTCCTCTCTTCCTGTACCGTGTGCAGAAGAAGTAATAAAATGAATGGGCATTTCCTCCCAGCCATCTTTTTTCATTTCTTGAAGGTAGGCAGATACCTGTGTTTCGATGGACTTAGGTTTGAGTTTATCGGCCTTGGTGAAAATAAGGCTAAATGGGATCTGACGTTCGCCAAGCCAACGCATAAAATCCAGATCTATAGGCTGTGGATCATGTCTGATATCTACCAGGACAAAGGCGCTCAGCAGTTGGCTGCGTTTCAGGAAGTAATCCGTTATGTATTTCTGAAATGTCTTTTTGGCTTTTTTTGATGCCCGCGCATAGCCATAACCCGGCAAGTCGACAAGGAACCAGGCATTGTTGATCTTGAAATGATTGATCAGCTGGGTTTTCCCTGGCCTTCCCGATGTTTTAGCCAACTGCTTCCGTTGCAACAACATATTGATCAGGGAGGATTTGCCCACATTAGATCTGCCGATAAAGGCGTATTCCGGAATCGGTTCGGACGGACATTTGGAAACGTCCGTATTGCTTATTATAAAGTCGGCCGACTTTATGTCCATCACTTAAAACTTAGAATTTTCGCTCTTGTAACCAGCTGTCGAGGATCTGGTTGAACTCCTCGGGATGTTCCATCATTGGCGCATGTCCGCATTTATTGATCCAAAATAGGTCTGAATCAGGAAGCAACTCGTGAAATTCCTCAGCAACATTTGGCGGAGTTACACTATCGTTCTTACCCCAAATAATACAGGTTGGCGTTTCCATGGCCGGAAGGTCTTTGGCCATATTATGGCGAATCGCACTTTTGGCAATTGCAAGTGTTTTAACCAGTTTCATGCGGTCATTCACTGTGGCAAAAACTTCGTCTACGATCTCTTTTGTTGCTATAGCAGGATCATAGAAAACATCTTCAGCTTTCTTTTTGATAAAGTCGTAATCGCCGCGTTTGGGATAGCCGTCACCCATGGCACTTTCGTATAAGCCGGAACTTCCGGTAATAACCAGGGCCTTTACCATTTCTGGAAACAATTTAGCATGAAGCAGCCCTATATGACCCCCGAGGGAATTCCCCAGGACGATCACATTATCTAATTTTTTGAATTCGATAAATTTCTCTAAAAATTTAGCGAAGTTCTTAACTGTAGTTTTGACCAAGGGCATATCATAAATAGGAAGCTCAGGGACCAATACTTGATACCCGCGTTCCGGAAAATGGCTGGTCACCCCTTTAAAATTACTCAATCCGCCCATTAGGCCGTGAAGGATAATAATGGGGGACCCTTCTCCAATTTCTAAATACCTGAATTTACCTTCAGTCTTGATTTCGGCATCCATTACGGAGTGCTTCTAATATTAGTTGGCAAATATAGTTATTTAAGAATAATACTGATATTTTTGTACTAGGGGATTATCCCTTGTATAATAAGACTTACGAAAGGATGACTTCATAAAAATCATATGTAAAATACCTTCCCTGACATAGACCTCCTTCACCTCTTCGAAGGCAGCTGCATTTTAATAAATTTTTAAGAATGTGGTAAAATGTGGTAATTTGTGGTAATAATTTTGATATATTTGAGTTTTATATAGCAAAATCTACCACGATCTAGTGATCAATTTTATTGGGACATACGATTGCAAAGCCGATACCAAGGGTCGGGTAATGATACCTGTAACCCTTAAGAATCAAATGGCTCCGGTGCTTAACAAAGGTTTTGTTATAAAGCGCTCGGTGTTTCAGCCGTGCCTGGAACTCTACCCAATGGAAGAGTGGAATTTGCTTATGCAAAAAATGAACAAGAAAAATCGGTTCCGAAAAAAGAATAATGATTTTATACGCCGATTTTCTGCCGGGGTAAAACCAGTAGAAATAGATGCGACAGGTAGGTTACTTATCCCTAGAAACTTAATGGATATTGCTGGAATCAGTAAACATGTAGTGCTGAGTTCTACCATAAACATTATTGAAATATGGGATAAAGACAGCTATGAAAAAGTGCTTGAGGAAACCGCTGTCAATTTTGCGGAATTGGCAGAGGAGGTAATGGGCGATGATGGAGACGAACTATCATAAGCCAGTCTTATTAAAAGAGTCAGTTGATGGCCTTGAGATAAAACAAGATGGGGTTTATGTAGATGTCACCTTTGGTGGCGGAGGTCATTCAAGAGCGATTTTGGAGAGACTGGGCGCCAAAGGAAAATTGATCGCTTTTGATCAGGATGAAGCCGCATTGGCAAATGCAATTGAAGATGAGCGCTTTACTCTGATAAATGAAAATTTCAGATATCTCAGGCAATTTTTAAAGTTCTATGGCATACAGAAAGTTGACGGAGTCCTAGCAGATTTTGGTGTTTCATCTCACCAATTTGACGATCCTGAACGCGGATTTTCAACGCGTTTTGATAAGGCGCTGGACATGCGAATGTCTAGCCGGATCCATACTTCAGCTCAAGACGTGCTGAATACGTATTCGGAAGCCGATCTCAAAAAAGTGTTTTGGAGATATGGAGAATTGAAGAGGGCAGCTGCGATGGCTAAGGCAGTGATAGCATCAAGAGAAACAGGTGGTATAACAACTACTGATGATCTTAAGAAAGTGATGCTAAAGTACATGCCTCGCCATAAGGAGAACAAGATAATGGCCCAGATTTTTCAGGCCATTCGGATAGAAGTCAACCAAGAACTGGAAGCGATAAAAGAATTTCTGCTTCAAACCCCACAGGTCGTTTCCCAGGGTGGCAGAGTTAGCCTGATAAGCTACCATTCCCTGGAAGATCGTCTGGTTAAGCGATTTATTCGGACGGGGAAGTTTGAAGGAGAGGTCGAGAAAGATTTTTACGGTAACCCATTGGCTCCGTTTAAAGGCATTGGAAAAATGATCCAGCCCTCGACGGATGAAATTGCAGAAAATAACAGGGCGCGAAGTGCACGATTACGAATTGCCGAGCGTCTGTAAATAACGACCAAGCCCTATGAAAAATGGCTTAATTGACATTTTAAAAGGAAAATTCCTGGTAAGCGGAGATGCCCCCAAAAACTGGACCTTCATTCTCTTTGCTTCATCCCTGGCAGCTTTTATGATTGCAAGCGCACATAGCGCCGATAAAAAAGTACATCAGGTTGCAGCACTCAATGAAGAGGTGCGTCAGTTACGGAGTGAATTCGTAGCTATGCGGTCGCATGTACAGCAAATGAAATTGGAATCTTCAGTCCGGGCTTCGGTAATTGAAAATGGTTTGGGTCCGTCTGAAGTACCCCCTCAAAAAATAATAGTCTTAACCGAAGTAGAATAAATGCCGGTAACTGAAAGGAAAATAATGAGACGTTTGTACATCATGGCTGGTGCCATGTTCCTGTTCGGTATTGGTATTATGGTAAAACTGGTCGGCCTGCAAATGGTGCATGGCGATAAATACAAGGAACTGGCACTTCAGCGTACTGAGAAGATGTTTACTATCGCTCCTAATAGAGGTAATCTCTACTCAGATGATGGTAGCCTGCTCGCCACTTCCGTCTCAAGATATACGATCCGCTTTGACGCCATGACCGTATCTCCTGAAAATTTTGAAGCACATGTTGTAGACCTGTCCAAAGCTTTAAGTGGATTGCTTGGAGAACCTGGCAGTCATTATGAACAACTTTTGCGCAAGGCTCGTGCAAACAAGAACCGGTATGCCAGGATCGCAACAAATGTATCCTATACAGATTACCTGAAGATCAAAGATTTTCCTCTCTTTAATCTTGGACCTTATAAAGGAGGGATCATCGTGGAACAACGTACCGTTAGGGAGCACCCTTTGGGTAAGATCGCAGAACGCAGCGTAGGATATGAACGTATTGACGAAAACGGTTATATCACACGCGTAGGACTGGAAGGCGCTTTTGGTCAGTATTTACGGGGCATGGAAGGCAAGCGTTTAAAACAGAAAATCGCAAAAGGTCAATGGAAACCCATTGGGCAGGAGAATATAGTAGAGCCTAAAGATGGGTATGATGTTATATCCACAATAGACATTAATATACAAGATATAGCGCACCATGCGCTTCTCCAGCAATTAGAGAAGTACAAAGCAGATCACGGTTGTGTTATTGTCATGGAAACCAAGACCGGAGCGATCAAAGCGATCTCTAATCTGGGTCGGACAGAAGAAGGAAAATATTATGAGCGACTCAATTATGCCGTTGGGGAATCCCATGAACCTGGTTCCACTTTTAAATTGATGTCATTGGTAGCTGCCCTGGAGGATAAGGTTGTTGATACCAGCACAGTTATCGACACCGAAAAGGGCAGATGGCGATTATACGATCGCGTTGTCCGCGATTCAAAGCCTGGTGGCTATGGAGAGATTTCAGTAGGAGAGGCATTTGTAGTGTCCTCCAATACAGCATTTGCCAAGATGATCCATAATGGATATAAAAAATCTCCCGAAAAGTTTACAAAGCGACTGCGCAAAATGAAATTGGCTGAGCCTCTTGGAATGCCTATTCGCGGAGAAGGTGAACCCGTTCTTAGATCTCCCGGAGACAAAGGATGGTCTGGATTATCATTAGCCTGGATGTCACATGGTTATGAAGTTGCCCAAACGCCTTTGCAAACACTGGCTTTCTATAATGCCATTGCAAATAATGGAGAATTAGTGAGGCCAAGACTTATTAAAGAAGTTCGGGAATGGAACAGAACCCTGTACAGTTTTGAAAAAGAGGTGATCCATCCAAAGATCTGTTCCGAAGAGACTATTGGCAAAGTTCAAAAGTTACTGAAGAGTGTTGTTGAGAAAAAACACGGTACCGGAAACAGACTTTATTCCCCTACCTTTTCGATGGCGGGAAAAACAGGGACTGCACAAAAAAATTACGTCGCCAAAGACCCGGATAAATTAGCATACATATCCACCTTCGCAGGATACTTCCCTGCAGACAGCCCCAAATACTCTTGTATTGTAGTTATTCATGAGCCGGATAAAAGTGTTGGGTATTACGGTGCAGATGTATCTGGACCCGTTTTCAAGGCTATTGCACACAAGATCTATGCAAATAATCCCCAGGTGAATGAGATCATTCCATTTAATGCCGATTTACCTGATCTGCACGAGCAATTTGAACAGTATTATGCGCTTGAACAGCAAGATCGTACAACTGTTCCAAGTGTTCGGGGTATGAGTGGGATGGATGCGGTAGCGCTTCTTGAAAATCTGGGATTGGAAGTTGAAGTTATTGGCAATGGCAAGGTGAGATCCCAGTCTGTAGCCAAAGGCACGACCTTAAACAAAGTACGCAAAATAACCCTCGAACTCTCTTGAAGTTGTTGAAAGACATATTATATGGGGTACGTCTAAAAGCTGTCACAGGTACAACAGCTCTTGAGATAGGGCAGGTACAGTTCGATTCAAGGAAGGTTGCCTCTAATGATCTTTTTGTAGCGATCAAAGGGGGGACAGTAGATGGACATACCTATATAGAGCAAGTGATAGAGACGGGAGCCATAGCGATCATTTGTGAAGAATTACCCAAGGAATTACGCGATAATATTACGTATGTACAGGTTGACAATTCCAAAAATGCGCTGGCAATCATCGCCTCAAATTATCACAATAATCCGAGTAAGAATCTTCAATTGATCGGGGTAACAGGTACTAATGGAAAAACTACCGTCAGCACCCTGCTCTATGATCTTTTCAAGAAGGCGGGATATAAAGTCGGACTGATTTCAACCATAAAGATCATGGTTGACGAACAAAGTCATAAGACAACTCATACGACACCGGATCCAATGACTATTAATCACTTCTTGTCATTGATGGCAGCGGAAGGCGTAGAGTTCTGTTTTATGGAAGTTAGCTCGCACGGTTTAGATCAGCACAGAACAGCCGGCCTGCATTTTAAAGGTGCCATTTTTACCAACCTTTCCCATGATCACCTGGATTACCACAAGGATTTTGCAGTATACCGGGATACGAAGAAACGCCTGTTTGATGATCTGGAAAAATCGGCCTTTGCATTGAGCAACGTCGATGACAAGAATGGCTTGTTTATGATTCAGAACACCAGCGCGAAAAAATACACCTATGCTTTAAAAACTTTTGCCGATTTCAGAGCGCAGATCATGGAAAGGCAATTTGACGGGCAATTGCTGAAAATTGATGAGAGTGACCTGTGGACAAAGTTGATAGGTGACTTTAACGCATATAATATACTCGCGATTTATGCGACAGCCCAGATCCTGGGTTTAGAAAAAATAGAAATTCTGCGGCTGCTTAGTGAATTAGAAACAGTAGATGGTCGCTTTCAATACTTTATTTCAAAGCAGCGGATAACCGCAATTGTTGATTATGCCCATACGCCGGACGCCTTAAAAAATGTTTTGGATTCTATCCATGCATTGAGGACTGGAAATGAAAACGTCATCACCGTAGTGGGGTGTGGTGGTGAACGTGACAAGTCTAAGCGTCCGGTAATGGGGCATATCGCTTCCGAACTGAGTAACAAAGCAATCTTTACGTCTGACAATCCTCGTTCTGAAGAACCCATGGCTATTATTCATGAGATGGAAGCCGGAGTAGAACCCCAGAATTCAAATAAGGTGTTAAGTATTGAAAACAGAGAACAAGCCATCAAAACTGCATGTCAGCTAGCCGTAGCCAATGACATTATCCTTGTTGCTGGGAAAGGCCATGAAACCTACCAGGAGACCAATGGAAAACGGATAGAATTTGATGATTTTAAAATGATCACATCCATCCTAGAAAGTTTAAATAAATAAGGAGCCATGCTGTACAATCTCTTTGAATATCTAGAGCAGCAATATCAATTGCCGGGGGCTTCCTTATTCCAATTTTTGACATTTAGAGCAGCCATGGCTGTCCTTCTCTCCCTTTTTCTGGCCACTGTATATGGCAAAAGAGTGATCCGACTATTGCGTAAGAATCAAATTGGGGAAACCATAAGAGACCTGGGTTTGGAAGGTCAGAATCAAAAAGCAGGCACGCCAACTATGGGGGGCATCATAATTATAATTGCCACCCTGATCCCCGTGGTACTGCTAGCAGATCTGAATAATGTCTATGTCTTGTTGCTTATTGTGACCACGCTATGGATGGGAATCATTGGATTCATTGACGACTATATCAAGATATTCAGGAAAAATAAAAAAGGACTTAAGGGTCGGTTTAAGATCATGGGACAGGTGGTTCTCGGACTTATGGTCGGGGCAACTTTATACTTCCATCCGGAGGTGACCATGAAGGAAAAAGATCATACCATCATAACGGAATCTTTTACCGTGGAGAAGGTTGAAGGAGGAGAAGTTAAGTCGATCAAAACCAATGTTCCTTTTTTTAAAGACAACGAATTAGATTACACCAACATAGTGTCCTGGATGGGGGAAGGAGCAGACCAGTATGCCTGGCTGCTCTTTATTCCCATCGTAATTTTTATTGTTACAGCAGTCTCCAATGGAGCCAACCTGACGGATGGTGTGGATGGTCTGGCAGCCGGTACGTCGGCTATAATTGTACTCACTCTTGGAATTTTTGCCTGGGTATCCGGTAACATCATTTTCTCCGAATACCTGGATATTTTCTTTATTCCCAGAGCGGGGGAACTGCTAATTTTTGTAGCTGCTTTTGTTGGAGCACTGGTTGGGTTTCTTTGGTACAATGCCTATCCGGCACAGGTGTTTATGGGAGATACAGGAAGTCTCACTATCGGGGGGGTGATCGCCGTCATTGCCTTGATCGTACGTAAAGAATTATTGATCCCTCTGTTATGCGGAATCTTCTTCGCAGAATCATTATCCGTAATGCTGCAAGTAGGTTATTTCAAATTCACGCGCAAAAGATTTGGCGAAGGGAAACGCATATTCCTAATGGCACCATTGCATCACCACTACCAGAAGAAAGGATATCATGAAAGTAAAATAGTCACACGGTTTTGGATCATCGGCATATTACTGGCGGTCGTCACCATTGTGACTCTGAAAGTGAGGTAATGGAATTTTTGGCTGTTTTAGGTGCAGGAGAAAGTGGAGTGGGCACGGCCATTTTAGGTATACAGGAAGGATTTAAAGTGTTTGTTTCCGATTTCGGAGGCATTCAGGAAAAGTATAAAAACGTTCTTGAACATTTTGGTATTAACTGGGAAGAGCATCAACATTCCGAGGATATTTTGCTAGAGGCAGATCTGGTAATGAAAAGTCCGGGTATTCCCGATACAGCTCCGATCGTTCAGAAATTAAACGAAAAAGGTATCCCTGTAATCTCTGAGATCGAATTTGCAGCGCGATATACGGATGCAACCATTATCGGTATTACCGGGAGCAACGGCAAGACTACCACGACCATGCTAACCCACCATCTGCTTAAAGCAGGGGGTTTGAATGTGGGTATGGCAGGAAATATCGGAGATAGTTTTGCGAAGATGGTGGCAGAACAGGACTACGATCACTACGTATTGGAGATCAGTAGTTTTCAGTTGGATGGAATAAAAGAATTCCGACCGCATATTGCTGTGATCACGAATATTACGCCGGATCATCTCGACCGCTATGCCTATCTCATGGAAAATTATGTGCGATCAAAATTTCGCATAAGTGAGAATCAGGAAGCAACAGACTTTTTTATCTACGATGCAGATGATGAAGAGATCATGAATGCTTTGGATACGATCCCGGTTAAAGCTAAACACCTGCCATTTTCATTAACGCAACAGTTTGATGAAGGCGCAGTAATAGAGAACGAAAACATAAAAATTAACACACCTCATAATTCGCTTGAAATGAGCACAGACATAGTAGCATTACAAGGCAAACACAACTTAAAGAACACCATGGCGGCAGCAATGGTTGCCAAATTGATGGGTATTCGGGATGATGTGATCCGGAAGAGTATTTCCAACTTTCAGGGTGCGCCTCACAGGTTAGAGTCCGTATTGAAAATTCACCATGTGAATTACATCAATGATTCTAAGGCCACAAATGTAAACGCAACTTATTATGCCCTGGAAAGTATGACCAGTCCTACCATCTGGATCGTTGGAGGTCAGGATAAAGGGAATGACTATTCGGCTTTGATGCCTTTAGTACGCGAGAAAGTAAAGGCCATCGTATGCCTGGGGATGGATAATTCAAGGATCAAAGAGGCATTTGGAAATGTAATTGAGCCTTTCGTTGAAACATTCGCTATGTCTGAAGCAGTGAAAGTGGCTTATAAGATCGCCGATCGCGGCGACACAGTTTTACTTTCGCCTGCTTGCGCCAGTTTTGACCTTTTCAAAAATTATGAAGACAGAGGAGAACAATTTAAAGAAGCAATAAAACAGCTGTGAACTGAATGCAAGTACTGAAGAACATAAAAGGAGATCGGGCTATTTGGGGCGTAGTTGCCCTTTTGGCGGTTTTCTCTTTTTTGCCTGTCTACAGTGCAAGCAGTAATCTGGTCTATGTAGTGGGAAGAGGAACTACTATGGGACACCTCATTAAGCATGGCATGCTTCTCATCCTTGGGTTTGGGATAATTTTCGCCATCCATAGGATCCCAACGCATTATTTTAAAGGACTTTCCATAATTGCCCTGCCTGTAGTGATCGCCCTGCTGATCTATACCCTGGCACAGGGAACGACTATTGAAGGAGCCAATGCCAGCCGATGGATCCAATTACCATTTGTTGGTATCTCTTTTCAAACATCTACCCTGGCCGCAGTAGTATTAATGGTCTATGTGTCCAGATACCTCTCAAAGATCAGAGATAAGGCTATAACATTCAAGGAAA
>JAOTYW010000217.1 GCA_029861705.1 Flavobacteriaceae bacterium | reverse complement strand
CCATCGCATCCGGCATTACGTCCTCATCGTGGGACATTAACTGGATCATCACCTGTGTTTCTGCGTGGTAATCCTTTGGAAACAATGGGCGCAGAACTCTGTCTACAAGTCGCATTGTAAGGATCTCACCAGTACTTGGACGGGCTTCCCTTTTGAAAAATCCACCCGGATAGCGACCTGAAGCGGCAAATTTCTCACGGTAGTCTACTGTAAGAGGGAGAAAATCCACATCATTCGCATAGTAATTACTAACAACGGTACACAGCAACATGCATTTCCCGCTTTGTACTACCACTGAGCCATGTGCTTGTTTAGCCAATTTACCTGTTTCGATAGAAATAGTCCTACCGTCACCCAGGTCAATGACTTCTTTAAATGTTTTTGGTATCATACATAAATTTTTGGCCGAACTCTTTGTTCGACGCGTTCAACAATGGTCTGCCATATTTCAATACGGCCGTTGTTGTGTTGTTGTGAAGTTGACCAATGAAAAACTAAGTGTAGCTTTTTTTCGCTTCGTGCGAACTATAAAAAAAGGGGTGAAGCATGCGCTTCACCCCGATAATATTATTTACGAATATTCAATTCTTTAATCAGCTCGCGATATTTCTCAATGTCTTTTCTCTTGAGATAATCCAGCAGCGACCTTCTTTTACCCACGAGCATCACCAGGGAACGTTCTGTATTGAAATCCTTGCGGTTATTCTTTAAATGTTCTGTCAGGTGATTAATACGGAGTGTAAATAAAGCGATCTGCCCTTCAGCTGATCCGGTGTTCTTTTCAGAACCACCATGTTTCTTGAATAATTTCGATTTTTCTTCTTTCGTTAAATACATGCCAATATTATTGTAAATGATTCTTATGTATCCTTTTATAAGGCTGCAAAGATACTCTTTTTTAGGTGATATTGATGGAAATAAAAAAAATTAAGGCGAGATTAAACCTTTTCATAAAACTGCGGTCAAAGAGCCATAATGTTAAAAAATTGTTATTATGAAAAGAGTGTTTAGAAAATTGAATGTGGCTGCTATCCTGATAGCAGCAGTACTTGTCTCCTCCTGTAACAAGGACGCTTCTGACGAGGTAATTGTAGATCAGGAAAATTTTGATGTACAGGAACTAAAAGCCAGTGATGAAGCAGAATTGATCACGGAAGAGGTTCTGAATGTTGGTGAAGATGTATATGCTGCCGATGAGTTGTCTTTCTCAAATAAAGGCTATACCTCTGATTTTCTTCCTGATTGTGTAACCATTACTACGGTGATTACCAGTACTTCTAAGGAGAAAACGATCGACTTTGGTGATGGATGTGAGTTGCCCAATGGCAATGTTCTCAGCGGTATTATTTACCTGAGCTATCTCAAAGACACAGATGTGCCTATGAACACACTGTCTATGAGTCTGGAGAATTTTACATTTAACGGTGTTTCAGTAGAAGGTAGTGCTTCTGTTGATCGTGTCCGTTCTAATGAGAATGGTAATCCACAGTCAGATGCTTCTGCAAGTTTTAATGCTGTCTGGCCAGATGGATCTACAGCCAGTTTTACAGGAAATCGCACCCGCGAATGGATTGAGGGCTACGGTTCTGGATTCTGGGGAGACAATGTTTTCCTTATCAGCGGTAGTGCAACGTACACAGGTCCTTTAGGAAATGTGTTCATGAAGGAGACCATTACGCCATTGCGAAGAGAATTGGCTTGCCGATTCATCGTAAGTGGAGTCTTGGAGATCAGTCGCAATGATGCCACAGTCAGTCTTGATTTTGGTGATGGTTCTTGTGATGCCGTTGGGATCCTGACATATCCTGATGGATCGACAAAAGAGATCTTCTTACGAAGATTTAAGCCGTAAATTTTTGCTATGAATTTTGATAAAAGCCCTGAGGTACATACTTCAGGGTTTTTTTATGAACGTACGGGTTGGTTTTGGATCAGATCTATATATAGATTGATGTTTTTCTTCAGCTCTCTTCTATGGCTGATAAAATCGAGGAAGCCATGCTCCAGAACAAATTCTGCAGTTTGGAATCCTTCCGGTAATTCTTTACCTGTGGCTTCCTTTACAACACGAGGGCCGGCAAATCCAATTAGAGCGCCTGGTTCGGAAATATTAATATCGCCAAGCATGGCATAAGATGCCGTTGTCCCACCTGTGGTGGGATCTGTGCATAGAGAGATATATGGAATTTTTTTAGCAGCCAATTGTGCCAGTTTGGCCGAAGTCTTGGCTAATTGCATTAACGATAAAGCTGCTTCCATCATTCGGGCACCCCCGGATTTGGAGATCATCACAAAGGGGATCTCTTTTTTAATTGCATAGTCAATAGCCCGGGCAATTTTTTCACCCACTACACTTCCCATCGAACCTCCAATAAAGGTAAAATCCATGCATGCAACGACAAGATCTTTACCAAGGGATTTTCCAACAGCCGTTCGTACGGCATCCTTTAAACCAGTTTTGGCCTGTGCGGCCTTGAGTCGATCTGAATATTTTTTAGTGTCTTCAAAATTAAGCGGATCTTTTGAAGTGAGTTTCGCATTAAGTTCTTTAAACTTATTATCGTCAAAAAGGATCTCAAAATATTCCTTGCTGCCAATGCGTACATGATAATCGTCCTCGGGGCTCACATAAAAATTCTCCGCCAATTCCTCTGCCTCAACGATCTTACCTGTGGGCGACTTATACCACAGTCCACGCGGGGTATCTTTCTTCTCCTCCGTCGTGGTTTGGATCCCTTTTTCTGTACGTTTAAACCAAGCTGTCATCTATCTTATCTTCAGTGAGTTAGAGGGTATTTACATTATTCAGGTCTTCAAAAGCTTTCTTTAACCTGGCTACAAAAGTTTTTTCACCTTCTCTAAGCCAAACCCTGGGATCATATTGTTTTTTATTTGGAACATCTGCCCCTTCAGGATTTCCTATTTGTGACTGAAGGTAGGCATTTTTATCCTGTACATAGTCCCTGACACCTGTCATAAAAGCGTACTGCAAATCTGTATCAATGTTCATTTTGATCACCCCGTATCCTATAGCTTCTCTAATTTCTTCCAGGGTAGAACCGGAACCTCCATGGAAAACAAAATCAATGGAATTATTCGGCAGGTTGAATTTATCGGAAACGTAGGTCTGTGAATTTCGAAGGATTTTAGGTGTTAATTTGACATTCCCCGGTTTGTACACGCCATGAACATTACCAAAAGCAGCCGCAACGGTAAATCGCGGACTAACTTTGATCAATTCTTCATAGGCATATGCCACTTCTTCAGGTTGCGTATAGAGCTTAGAATCGTCTACATCTGTATTATCAACCCCATCTTCTTCGCCTCCAGTGATCCCTAATTCTATTTCCAGGGTCATATCCAATTGGCTCATACGCTCCAGGTAGGATTTACAGATCTCAATATTTTCCTCGATCGGTTCCTCAGAAAGATCGATCATATGAGAACTGTAGAGCGATTTTCCTGTGTCATTGTAGTGGGCTTCACTTGCATCGAGCAAGCCGTCAATCCATGGGAGTAATTTTTTTGCACAATGATCTGTATGCAGAATAACTGTGGCTCCATAGGCAGAAGCCAATTCATGAATATGTCTGGCCCCTGCAATGGCCCCTTTTATGGCAGCTTGTTGCCCTTCATTGGATAAACCTTTTCCTGCATTGAACTGGGCCCCGCCATTAGAAAATTGAATAATTACGGGTGCATTTAGTTCTGCCGCTGTTTCCATCACTGCATTCACGGTATTTGAACCTATCACATTGACAGCGGGTAAAGCAAAGCCATTTTGTTTAGCGTAGTTAAAGATCTCCTGGACCTGATCGCCGGTTGCAACACCGGGCTTTATATTGTGGGACATATAAGGGTGGTTTTCATCTGGTATTATGGGGCAAATGTATAAAAATAAAACCTCTAAAACGGATAATTGATCCCAATTTGAAAGACGGCGTTCGAGAAATTATATTCAGTAAACCAACGCCTTGATGGTTCATTTGCGGGATTATAGGTTTTAAAGCCCGTATCTAATCTGAAGACGAAATAACTAAAATCGTATCGCAAGCCAAAACCAGTACCTAATGCCAGTTCGTCCAGAGACTCAAATCCTCGGAATACCGCTTTAGGATCATCTACATTATCCCAAACATTCCAGATGTTTCCGGCATCGGCAAAAAGCGCTCCTTTAATATCACCTACTATTGGGAAGCGATATTCCAGATTCAGTGCGATCTTAAAATTAGCTTCATTAAAATCGTTGATCGCCTGCGTACTACCCGGCCCTAAAGAATAAGGGAACCATCCTCTGTTGTCATTGGAACCTCCTGCAAAATAACTTCGCACAAAGGGAACACTATTTGAATTTCCGTAGGGCACGGCGATTCCAAGAAAACTTCTGAATGCCATTACATTGGAACCGGATAGATCCCAATATTTAATGTAATCTACCTCT
>JAOTYW010000034.1 GCA_029861705.1 Flavobacteriaceae bacterium | reverse complement strand
TAGGAAGTACACGCAAGATCAAGAAGCAAAAAGGAACTGGTACTGCCCGGGCGGGTAGTATTAAGTCGCCCATCTTTAGAGGCGGAGGTCGAATTTTTGGTCCGAGACCACGCGATTATCAGCAAAAATTGAACAAAAATGTTAAGCGTTTGGCCCGAAGATCTGCCTTGAGTTTGAAAGCTCAGGAGAAGGCGATCATGGTCCTGGAAGATTTCAATTTAGAAGCGCCAAAAACGAAAGATTTTAAAGCTGTTTTGAAGTCGCTCGGACTTGATAGTAAAAAGTCTTTGTTCGTCTTGGGCGATTCGAATAATAACGTATATTTGTCCTCGCGAAATTTACAAGGTTCTGAAGTTATAACTAACTCAGAATTAAACACTTATAAAATAATGAATGCTTCCAGTATAGTCCTTTTTGAAGGAGCGTTGGAAGGCATTGAAGCGAACCTGGTTAAATAACAAACTCATGAGCGTGTTAATAAAGCCGATCATAACAGAGAAAATGACCAACGATAGCGAGTTGTATAACCGCTATGGTTTCATTGTTGATCCTAAGGCAAATAAGCTTCAGATCAAGGAGGCGGTAGAGACTACTTATAGTGTTTCTGTAACCAAGGTACGAACGATGAATTACGGACCGCATAGAAAGACCCGATTTACAAAAACTGGTGTCCAGGCCGGGAAGACGAATGCTTTTAAAAAGGCAATTGTAGATGTGCAGGATGGGGACACTATTGATTTTTACAGTAATCTATAAGCAGACACCATGCCAGTTAGAAAGTTAAAACCCACAACTCCCGGACAACGATTTAAGGTCGTTAATGGGTTTGATGCGTTGACATCAGATCAGCCGGAGAAGAGCTTGTTAGCCCCGATTAAGAAATCAGGTGGGCGTAACAACCAGGGAAGAATGACCATGCGTTACAGGGGTGGTGGCCACAAAAGGCGCTACAGGATCATTGATTTTAAACGCAATAAGTTCGATGTTGAAGCAGAGATCAAATCCATTCAATACGATCCTAACCGTACTGCATTTATCGCCCTTGTAGAATATACAGATGGCGAAAAACGATATACGATCGCCCAAAACGGAATGAAGGTGGGGCAGAAAGTCGTATCCGGGAATAAAGTTGCTCCTGAGATCGGCAATGCCATGCCACTAAGTGAAATTCCGCTAGGTACGATCATTTCCTGTATTGAACTCAGGCCTGGACAAGGGGCTACTTTAGCGCGAAGCGCAGGTACATTTGCCCAGTTGATGGCTCGTGACGGGAGATTTGCCACTGTGAAAATGCCTTCTGGCGAAACACGGATGATCCTTGTGAAATGTATGGCGACCATTGGGGCCGTTTCTAATTCTGACCATCAGTTGATCATTTCCGGTAAAGCTGGTAGAAGCAGATGGTTGGGAAGAAGGCCAAGAACCAGACCGGTAGCAATGAACCCAGTTGATCACCCCATGGGAGGTGGTGAAGGAAGAGCTTCCGGAGGTCATCCTAGATCGCGTAAAGGAATTCCTGCGAAGGGATATCGCACGCGTTCTAAGACCAAGGATACGAATAAATATATCATCGAGAGAAGAAAGAAATAAAAGCACATTAGATGGCACGTTCATTAAAAAAAGGACCATACGTTCATTATAGCCTGGAGAAAAAGATCGCTCAGAATGTTGAGTCGGGGAAGAAGACTGTCATTAAGACCTGGTCCCGCGCCTCAATGATCACTCCTGATTTTGTCGGCCAGACCATTGCGGTTCATAATGGCCGTCAGTTCGTTCCGGTATATGTTACTGAGAACATGGTTGGACATAAACTTGGCGAATTTTCACCAACGCGGTCCTTCCGAGGACACGCCGGTGCAAAGAATAAAGGTAACAGGTAATAGGCTATGGGAGTTAGAAAAAAACAAATGGCCGAGCGGTTGAAGGAAGATCGCAAGCAAATAGCTTTTGCAAAATTGAATAATTGCCCTACTTCCCCACGAAAAATGAGGATAGTGGCAGATCTTATAAGAGGTGAAGGCATAGAACAAGCCCTGGCTATTTTGCGATTCAATCCAAAAGAGGCTTCGCGCCGACTGGAAAAATTATTGTTGTCCGCCATTGCCAATTGGCAAGCAAAAAATGAGGAAGGTAATATAGAAGATGCTGATCTTTTTGTACAGGAGATCAAAGTGGATAGCGGTCGCATGTTAAAAAGATTACGTCCTGCACCACAAGGTAGGGCACACAGAATACGAAAGAGATCCAACCATGTAACCTTGGTTCTAGGATCCAGAAACGCAGAAAGTTAATTTGAATGGGACAGAAAACGAATCCAATTGGTAATCGACTAGGGATCATCCGCGGATGGGAATCTAACTGGTATGGTGGTAATGATTACGGAGACAAACTTGCCGAAGACGACAAGATCCGTAAATACATCCATGCCCGTTTAGCTAAGGCGAGTGTTTCGAGGGTGATCATTGAGCGAACGCTTAAGTTGATCACTATTACCATTACAACTGCACGTCCGGGAATCATTATTGGTAAAGGAGGGCAGGAGGTTGATAAGCTCAAAGAGGAATTAAAAAAGATCACGAACAAGGAAGTTCAGATCAATATCCATGAGATCAAAAGGCCTGAGGTAGACGCCAATTTAGTAGCTGCCAGTGTTGCCCGCCAGATCGAGAACAGAATCTCGTTCAGACGTGCGATCAAGATGGCAATCGCTGCTGCAATGCGAATGAATGCTGAAGGGATTAAAATTCAAATATCAGGACGTTTGAACGGTGCAGAAATGGCGCGTTCAGAATCGTATAAAGATGGTAGGATCCCATTATCTACTTTCAGAGCTGATATTGATTATGCCTTGCATGAAGCGCATACGACTTATGGCCGTTTGGGAATCAAAGTTTGGATCATGAAGGGTGAGGTTTTCGGAAAGAGGGAACTCTCTCCACTAATAGGATTGTCTAAAGGACAAGGAAAAGGAAAGCAAGACGGAGCCAAGAAGCGCCGTAGGAAATAATTGGTAAATCGGGTATACTCATGTTACAACCGAAACGCACAAAATTTAGAAAACAGCAAAAAGGCCGAATGAAAGGCAATTCAGGTCGCGGGCATCAACTATCCAATGGGATGTTCGGGATCAAGTCTTTAGACTCGAGCTTTATCACCTCAAGACAGATCGAAGCGGCTCGTGTGGCAGCTACACGATACATGAAGAGGCAGGGTCAGCTGTGGATCAAGATCTTCCCGGACAAACCTATCACAAAGAAACCTCTTGAGGTTCGGATGGGTAAGGGTAAGGGGGCGCCGGAATATTTCGTAGCCGTGGTTAAGCCGGGCAGGGTCATGTTTGAGATTGCCGGGGTACCTATGGACATAGCTAAAGAAGCATTGCGTCTGGCGGCTCAGAAATTGCCGGTAAAAACAAAATTTGTTGTGGCCAGGGATTACGAGGCGACACAATAACAAGTACAAGCGATGAAACAGTCAGAGATCAACGAAATGTCCGTAGAGGAAATCAAAGAAAAAATGGTCGATTTTAAGAAGCAACATGCAGATCTTAAAATGGCACATTCGGTTACTCCTTTGGAGAATCCGCTTCAGATTAAGAGGGCACGAAAGACCTTGGCCCGATTGGCAACAGAATTAACGAAAAGGGAGAACCAATAAGAGTTTCTGGTTTATGGAAAAAAGAAATTTGAGAAAAGAACGTATAGGCGTTGTCACTAGCAACAGAATGGAAAAGTCCATTGTAGTTGCCGAAGTGAAACGTGTTAAGCACCCCATGTACGGAAAATTCGTTTTGCGCACGAAAAAATATGTGGCACATGACGAGACCAATGACTGTAAAATTGGCGATACCGTAAAGATCATGGAAACCAGACCACTGAGCAGAACAAAATGCTGGCGTTTGGTTGAAATCTTAGAAAGAGCGAAATAAGATGGTACAGCAAGAATCGAAACTTAAAGTAGCCGATAATACAGGTGCCAAGGAAGTATTAACCATTCGTGTACTTGGAGGTACCAAGAGGCGATATGCGTCAATAGGTGATAAAATCGTGGTTACTGTAAAGGAAGCAACTCCTAATAGTGGAATAAAAAAAGGAACCGTCTCAACAGCCGTTGTAGTGAGAACCCGTAAAGAGGTTCGAAGACCGGACGGATCCTATATCAGATTTGATGACAATGCGTGTGTATTGTTGGATCCCGTGGGTGAAATGCGTGGAACACGGGTTTTTGGACCTGTAGCACGGGAGTTGCGTGATAAAAAATTCATGAAGATCGTTTCATTAGCCCCAGAGGTGCTATAACAGGAAATAAATGAAACTAAAGATAAAAACAGGAGATACCGTTCGCATCATTGCCGGAGACCACAAGGGATCTGAGGGCAAAGTGATCCAGGTTGACAAGCAAAAGAACAAGGCTCTGATAGAAGGCATAAATATGGTGTCTAAGCACGAGAAGCCAAGCGCAAAGAATCCGCAAGGAGGCATTGTGAAAAAGGAGGCACCTATCCATATTTCGAACCTTTCACTGATCGATTCCAAATCAGGAGAGACTACCCGTGTTGGGTATGAGATTCGTGACGAGGTGAAGGTTAGGGTCGCAAAGAAATCTAATGAAGTTATTTAGTCATGGCATATATACCTAGATTAAAGAAAGAATACAGAGAGCGTGTTATCCAGACTTTGAAAGAAGAGTTCGGATATAATAACATTATGCAAGTACCGCGCCTGGAAAAGATTGTTGTTAGCCGTGGTGTTGGAGATGCTGTATCAGACAAAAAGTTGATTGACCACGCTGTAGATGAGTTATCGATCATCACTGGGCAAAAGGCCGTTTCAACGATCTCCAAGAAAGATGTCGCCGCCTTCAAACTGAGAAAGGGAATGCCAATTGGAGCTAAAGTGACCCTTCGTGGTGAGCGTATGTATGAGTTTTTAGATCGTCTGGTGACATCTGCCTTACCGAGGGTTCGTGATTTTCAGGGAATCAAATCCACAGGATTTGACGGACGAGGAAATTATAGCCTGGGGATAACGGAACAAATTATTTTTCCAGAGATCAATATTGACAAAATAAATAGAATTAACGGAATGGATATCACATTTGTGACATCTGCCAATACAGATAAGGAAGCACAGTCGCTTCTGGCTCAATTGGGATTACCATTTAAACGAAACTAATATGGCTAAGGAATCCATGAAGGCCCGGGAGAGAAAACGGGAAAAGATGGTTGCGAAATATGCGGAAAAGCGAAAAGCGCTTAAAGAAGCCGGTGACTATGAAGCACTTCAGAAATTACCGAGGAATGCTTCGCCAGTACGGTTGCATAATCGCTGTAAACTAACCGGAAGACCCAAAGGGTATATGAGAACTTTTGGGCTTTCCAGGGTTACATTTCGCGAAATGGCCAATCAAGGGTTGATTCCAGGTGTCAAGAAAGCCAGCTGGTAAACGAAATTAAAGTAAGAGTATGTACACAGATCCAATTGCAGATTTTTTAACCCGTGTCCGGAATGCCAGTATGGCGGGCCACAGGGTAGTGGATATTCCCGGTTCCAATTTGAAACGTGAGATGACCAAAATCCTTTTTGATCAGGGATATATCCTGAGTTATAAATTCGAGGAGGATAAAGTTCAGGGAAATATTAAGATCGCCCTGAAATACGATCCACAAACGAAAGAACCGGTGATCCGGAAGATCGAACGTATCAGCAAACCCGGACTAAGAAAATATGCCGGTGCCGATGAGCTTCCTCGGGTATTGAACGGCTTAGGTATAGCCATCGTATCCACATCACATGGCGTAATGACAGGAAAACAGGCGCAGCAAGATAATGTTGGCGGGGAAGTATTGTGTTACGTTTATTAGGATCATACAAAAGATAAAAAGATGTCTAGAATAGGTAATAATCCCATAGCGATCCCAGAAGGTGCCAGCGTAGAAATACAAGGTAACATGATTACTGCCAAAGGCAAACTAGGAGAACTACAGCAAGAATTCTCCCACGTTACCGTAAAGGTAGAAGATGGCGAAGTCCATGTTGCACGGCCTTCAGATTCAAAAACGCATAAGGCGATGCATGGACTATATCGTTCCTTAATCCACAACATGGTTGCCGGAGTAACAGAGGGATGGACAAAAGAATTGGAATTGGTCGGTGTTGGATACAGAGCTTCCAATCAAGGACAGAAATTAGATCTGGCCTTAGGATTCTCTCACAACATTGTCCTGGAATTACCAACGGAAGTTAAGATCGAAACGATCTCTGAAAAAGGTAAGAACCCGATCATAAAACTCAGCTCTCATGACAAACAACTTGTGGGTCAAGTGGCGTCTAAGATAAGATCCTTCCGTAAGCCTGAGCCATATAAAGGCAAGGGTGTTAGATATGTAGGGGAACAAATACGAAGAAAAGCAGGTAAATCTGCATAAGAATTGAGATATGGTATTATCTAAAGTAGCACGAAGAAAACGTATTCACAGGCGTATCCGAAAGATCGCCCAGGGTTCTGCAGAGAAACCCCGTTTTTCTGTTTATCGAAGCAACAAAGAGATCTATGCCCAATTGATCGATGATCGTACAGGGAAAACATTAGTAGCGGTTTCATCAAGGGATAAAGAATTCAGTAAAGCAAAAGGCACAAAAACGGATATCGCCAAGGAAGTAGGAAAAGTAGTTGCCGATAAAGCAGTCAAAGCTGGTATCGAGAAGGTAGCTTTTGACCGTGGTGGTTATTTATATCATGGACGTGTAAAGTCCCTTGCAGAAGGGGCCCGGGAAGGCGGATTAAAATTTTAATTAGAGTATATGTACGCAAAGTATAAGAATGTTGAAACAGTAAAGCCCGGTGGCCTTGAATTAAAGGATCGCCTGGTAGGTGTTCAAAGGGTTACCAAGGTTACCAAAGGTGGACGTGCATTTGGATTCTCAGCTATCGTTGTAGTTGGGGATGAAAATGGCGTTGTCGGTCATGGTCTTGGCAAATCTAAAGAAGTAGCTACAGCAATCGCTAAAGCTATTGAAGATGCCAAAAAGAACCTGATCCGGATCCCATTGAACAAGGGAACACTTCCGCATCAGCAAAAAGGCAAATATGGCGGTGCCCGTGTCTACATTCAACCAGCTTCACACGGTACAGGTGTGATCGCCGGAGGTGCTGTACGTGCTGTATTGGAATCTGTTGGGGTTCAGGATGTATTATCTAAATCTCAGGGATCTTCCAACCCGCACAATGTGGTTAAAGCCACGTTTGATGCCTTGTTGCAACTCCGTGATGTAAGTCGGGTTGCCAAACAAAGAGGCATTTCAGTTGATAAAGTATTTAATGGCTAAGAAATAAGGTCATGGCGAAAATAAAAGTTAAGCAAGTAAGAAGTAGTATTAAGCGTCCGCAGAATCAAAAGCTCACGCTTAAAGCACTTGGTCTCAAAGGAATTGGACAAGTTGTTGAACATGACGATAGTCCATCTATTTTGGGCATGATCGCCAAAGTGCAACATCTTGTGGAAACAGAGAAAGCATAAGAGCAATGGATCTAAGTAATTTAAAACCCGCAAAAGGTGCGGTTCATAAGGCAGGTAAGACAATAGGTCGTGGACAGGGTTCTGGTAAGGGCGGCACAGCCACCAGAGGACATAATGGAGCCAAATCCCGTTCCGGGTACTCCAAGAAGATCGGTTTTGAAGGTGGACAAATGCCTTTGCAACGCCGGGTGCCTAAATTTGGCTTTACCAATATTAATCGTAAAGAACACCGCGGTATTAACCTTGATACTCTCCAGGAACTGGTAGATGCCGGGAAGCTGAAAAAGACAGTTGGTTTGGACGACTTGGTAGCACTGCGCTTAGCTGGTCGCAATGACCTGGTGAAGATCATGGGACGTGGCGAATTAAAAGCCCCGTTGAAAGTTACTGTTCACAAATATACAGCAACCGCCAAAGCAGCCATTGAGGCCGCCGGTGGTGAGGCTATTAGCCTCTAATAAACAGGAGATGAAAAAGTTTTTTGAGGTCATATCGAATATCTGGAAGATTGAGGAACTGCGAAACAGGATCCTGATAACCCTTGGGTTATTAACGGTCTATAGATTTGGAGCACAGGTTGTTCTTCCCGGGATCGATACATCTCAATTAGCTGAATTGTCATCTAATACAGAACAAGGTATTTTAGGTATTCTGAACGCATTTACAGGGGGCGCTTTCGCAAATGCTTCTGTCTTTGCACTAGGGATCATGCCTTATATCTCTGCCTCTATTGTAGTGCAGTTGATGGGTATTGCAGTTCCGTATTTACAGAAATTGGATAAAGAAGGGGAAAGCGGTAGAAAAACGAAGAACCAGATCACAAGATGGCTAACCATCGCCATTTGTATCGTTCAGGCGCCAGCATACTTATACTCACTTGGGGCATTAGGTGTTCCGGACAGTGCCTTCTTATTAGGGAAAGGCTTGAACTTTATTATTCCTTCAGTGATCATCCTTGTTACCGGCTGTGTATTTGCTATGTGGCTGGGAGAGAAGATCACGGATAAAGGGATAGGAAACGGGATCTCTTTGCTTATCATGATCGGGATCATTGCAACCTTACCGCAATCCTTTGTTCAGGAGTGGATATCCAGGACAACGAATAATACGGGGGGACTCATGTTTATGCTGATCGAAGTCATCCTATGGTTCGTTGTGATACTTGCCAGTGTTTTACTGGTCATGGCCACACGCAGGATACCAGTACAATACGCCAGGCGCACAGCTTCTGGCGGATATGAAAGAAATATAGGTGGGTCTAGACAATACATCCCACTGAAGTTGAATGCTTCCGGAGTGATGCCCATCATTTTTGCGCAGGCTATCATGTTTGCACCCGGATTATTGGGTCGGACTTTTAACAATACAGCTGTAGGACAATGGATGGAAGTACAGTTTCAGGATATTTTCGGATTGGCGTATAATATTCTATTTGCCGTGCTGATCATCATTTTTACGTATTTCTATACGGCTGTAACCGTTCCTACGAATAAGATGGCAGATGATCTGAAAAGGAGCGGCGGATTTATCCCAGGGATCAGACCTGGAAAAGAAACAGGAGATTTCCTGGATAAGATCATGTCCCTGATAACGCTACCGGGATCGGTATTTTTGGCTCTATTGGCCGTTTTACCGGCCGTAGTGGTGAAGTTAATGGACATCCAGCCAGGATGGGCACTGTTCTATGGAGGAACGTCCCTGCTAATTATGGTAGGGGTAGCAATTGATACTGTACAGCAGGTAAATTCATACCTATTGAACAGGCACTATGACGGATTGATGAAGGCAGGCAAAAACAGAAAAGTAGCATAAATTATGGCAAAGCAAGCACCTATTGAACAAGACGGTTCTATTATAGAGGCTCTTTCCAATGCCATGTTCCGTGTGGAGTTGGAAAACGGCCATGTGGTAACTGCACATATTTCTGGTAAAATGCGCATGCATTATATCAAACTATTACCCGGGGACAAAGTAAAGTTAGAAATGAGCCCCTACGATTTAACAAAAGCAAGGATTACGTACAGATACTAAGATATCGCTATGAAAACAAGAGCGTCATTAAAGAAGAGAAGCCCCGAATGCAAGATCGTTCGCAGGAAGGGACGCCTATATGTGATTAACAAAAAGAATCCTAGATATAAACAAAGACAAGGATAATCATGGCTAGAATTGCAGGTGTAGATATTCCAAACCAAAAGCGGGGAGTCATAGGACTTACCTATATCTACGGTATTGGAAAAAGCAGGGCTCAGGAGATACTGACAAAAGCTGAGGTTAGTGAAGACACTAAGGTATCAGATTGGTCTGATGATGAGATCGGAAGAATCCGGGATACCGTTTCTTCTTATAAGATCGAAGGGGAACTTAGATCGGACACACAGCTGAATATTAAGCGTTTAATGGATATTGGTAGCTACCGAGGTGTACGCCACAGGTCTGGCCTTCCATTACGCGGTCAGAAAACGAAGAACAACTCGAGAACCCGTAAAGGAAAAAGAAAAACTGTTGCTAATAAAAAGAAGGCAACTAAGTAATAGCTAAGAGCAAATGGCAAAAACAGGAACAAAGTCGGCGAAAAAGCGTAAAGTGGTGGTTGAGTCCAATGGCGAAGCCCATATTTCTGCCTCTTTCAACAATATTATTATTTCCCTTACCAACAAGAACGGCGATGTGATCTCATGGTCATCTGCCGGAAAATTGGGATTCCGTGGCTCTAAGAAAAACACACCTTATGCAGCTCAGGTAGCGGCAGAAGATTGTGCAAAAGTGGCCCATGAAGCCGGTTTACGGAAAGTTAAAGTATATGTGAAAGGTCCGGGTAACGGCAGGGAATCTGCCATCAGAACCCTTCACAATTCAGGGATTGAGGTAACTGAAATAATCGATGTTACACCGCTGCCTCATAACGGGTGCAGACCTCCCAAACGCAGAAGAGTTTAATCCTAAATCGAATAGGAATAATATAATTTTCACGAAAGCGTATAGCACAGATTATCGAAGGATAGCCTTAATTCATAATCGCGCTTTCATAATAACAGAAGATGGCAAGATATAGAGGACCAAAATCAAAGATCGCCCGTAAATTTGGGGAGGCGATCTTCGGAGACGACAAGTCTTTCGAAAAGAAAAATTACCCCCCAGGACATCATGGTAATAACAGACGCCGTGGTAAAAAATCAGAATACGCAATCCAATTAATGGAGAAGCAAAAAGCCAAGTATACCTATGGCATTCTGGAACGCCAATTCCGCAATCTATTTGCAGAGGCCAACAGGAGCAAAGGAGTTACAGGGGAAGTATTGCTTCAATTATGTGAATCCCGACTGGACAATGTGGTATACCGAATGGGTATTTCACCTTCCAGACGAGGTGCCCGTCAATTGGTATCACATCGCCATATTACCGTAAACGGAAATTTGGTGAATATTCCTTCGTATAAGTTGAAGCCCGGTGACGTTGTTGGCGTACGTGAGAAATCTAAATCCGTACAAGCCATCAACTCCGCACTGGAAGCGAATAGCTCTGTATACGAGTGGATCTCATGGAACTCGGACAAACTGGAAGGAACTTATGTTTCAGTTCCAGAACGTATCCAGATCCCTGAGAATATTAAAGAACAGTTAATAGTCGAGTTATACTCTAAATAAAACACCAGAACACACATGGCCTTATTAAATTTTCAGAAGCCCGATAAAGTTATAATGATCGATTCATCAGATTTCGAAGGGAAATTCGAATTTCGCCCTTTGGAACCTGGATATGGTCTGACAGTTGGGAATGCACTAAGACGTGTATTGCTTTCTTCTCTTGAAGGATTTGCGATCACATCGGTGCGCATGGATAAAGTTGAACATGAATTCTCTGTGATCGAAGGTGTTGTTGAAGATGTTACCGAGATCATTCTGAATTTAAAACAAATTCGCTTTAAGCGACAAATTGAAGATGTGAACGAAGAAACGGTTTCCGTTTCTGTAAGTGGTAAAAGCCAACTAACCGCAGGAGATTTCCAAAAGTTCATTTCCGGATTCCAGGTATTGAACCCAGAGCTAGTTATTTGCAATATGGATTCAAAAGTGAGCCTTAACCTGGAGATCACTATAGAAAAAGGCAGGGGCTATGTTCCTGCTGAAGAGAACAAAAAATCGAATGCACCTTTGGGTACTATTGCTATGGACTCCATTTTCACACCAGTGAAAAATGTGAAATATAGTATTGAAAACTTCCGTGTTGAGCAAAAAACAGATTTTGAGAAGTTAGTTTTTGAGATCATTACAGATGGTTCTATTCATCCTAAAAATGCTTTAACAGAGGCGGCCAAAGTTTTGATACACCACTTTATGTTATTCTCCGATGAGCGAATCACCCTTGAGGCTGATGAAATTGCACAAACGGAAACATATGATGAGGAATCACTACATATGCGTCAGTTGCTTAAAACTAAATTAGTAGACATGGACTTATCTGTTCGTGCTTTGAATTGTTTGAAAGCTGCTGAGGTAGATTCACTTGGCGATTTGGTATCCTTTAATAAAAATGACCTGATGAAATTCAGGAACTTTGGGAAAAAGTCACTGACAGAATTAGAGGAACTTGTAATCAACAAAGGCCTCAATTTTGGAATGGACCTCGCCAAATATAAATTAGACAAAGACTAATACGCATAAGATCATTGGATCATATGCTTATAGGAGAAGAAGATGAGACACGGTAAAAAAGTAAATCATTTAGGACGTAAAACAGCGCACAGAAAGGCAATGTTAGCCAATATGGCCTGTTCGCTTATTGAACATAAGCGAATAAATACGACTGTGGCCAAGGCGAAGGCCTTGAAGCAGTTTGTTGAGCCGCTGATCACTAAGTCCAAAGCTGAGAATAATCAATCGGCTGAAGAAGGTATGCATAACAGGCGATTGGTATTTAAAGACCTGCGTAATAAATATGCAGTTACTGAATTGTTTAGTGAAGTTTCGAATAAGGTAGGAGACAGAGCAGGTGGATATACGCGAATCATCAAGTTAGGCAACAGACTGGGAGACAACGCGGATATGGCTATGATAGAGCTGGTAGATTTCAATGAGATCTATAATGCAGGGAAACCTAAGAAGAAAACTACACGTAGAAGCCGCAGAGGAAAGAAAGTAACAACGCCTCCGGTTGATACGACAACAACAGATGAATCTGAAGAGTAAAATGTTTATAACTCAAAGAATAATTGGAAAAGGGTAGCTTTTGAAAGCTATCCTTTTTTATTTTCTTTGTGATGATAATATATCCGGTGTATTTATGAAATATGAAACCAAAAGAAAAGCGCTGATATTACTAGCGGACGGAACTATTTTCTATGGAAAGTCTGTTAGCGACAAAGAAGGTACTGCCTTTGGTGAAGTCTGTTTTAATACAGGGATGACAGGTTACCAGGAGATCTTTACAGATCCTTCTTATTTTGGCCAGCTTATGGTCACTACGAATGCCCATATTGGCAATTATGGTACACAAGCTGAGGAAATAGAATCGGAAGGTGTAAAGATCGCGGGACTTATCTGTAAGAACTTTAGTTATGAGTATTCGCGTCCGATTGCTGATAAGAGCCTGGGGGCGTTTCTGGAAGACAATTCCCTGATGGCCATTTCAGATGTAGACACCAGGGCCCTGGTCAGTTATATTCGTGATCAGGGGGCAATGAATGCAGTGATCTCTACTCGGGTAACGGAAATTGAAGACCTCAAGAAAGAGTTGGCAGACGTTCCTGGAATGAAGGGACTGGAATTGGCCTCACGTGTCTCCACCAAAGAACCTCATTATTTTGGGGATGAAAAAGCTACCTATAAGATCGCTGCTTTAGATATTGGTATCAAAAAGAATATTCTTCGTAATCTGGCCAGGCGAGATGCCTATATCAAAGTATTCCCCTATGATGCCTCTTTTAAAGAGTTGGAAGCATGGGAGCCGGATGGATATTTTATCTCTAACGGACCCGGGGATCCGGAACCATTAGAAGAAGCTATCGAATTAGCCAGACAGATCATGGCACAAGATAAACCCCTCTTTGGGATCTGCCTTGGGCACCAGGTGATCGCACTGGCCAAGGGTATATCAACATATAAAATGCACAATGGGCATCGGGGGATAAATCATCCCGTACTCAATTTAGAAACCGGCAAGGGAGAGATCACTTCACAAAACCACGGTTTTGCTATAAATCGGGAAGAGACTGAGGCCCATCCGGATATAGAGATCACGCACCTGCACCTGAACGATGATACCGTAGCAGGCATGAAGATAAAGGACAAACAAGTGTTCTCTGTACAATATCATCCTGAAGCGAGTCCGGGTCCGCATGACTCCAATTATCTGTTCGATCAGTTTTTTGAAATGATCAAGGCATCGACTCGCTCACAAGTATCGGTGTAACGAATAGATTTTCTATAATATTCCAAATTGAAAGGGGGCTTCTTAGAGCCCCCTTTTGTATCTTTACCACCTCAAAATTTCAAACCAAATACTATGAGTACGATCATTGATGTACATGCACGTCAGATATTTGATTCACGCGGTAACCCTACAGTAGAAGTTGATGTAGTAACGAATACAGGTGTCATGGGAAGGGCTGCAGTGCCTTCAGGCGCCTCTACCGGAGAACATGAAGCTGTAGAACTTCGGGATGGCGGGAGTCAATATATGGGCAAAGGTGTGCTCCAGGCCGTTAAGAATGTAAATACAGAAATTGCAGAAGCCATACGAGGCATGCTGGTTTTTGAACAGAATGCCATTGATCAGGCAATGATCGATCTGGACGGCACGCCAAATAAATCCAAGTTAGGAGCTAATGCCATTCTTGGTGTTTCTCTTGCCGTTGCTAAAGCGGCTGCTAATGAACTTGGGATATCCCTTTTCCGATATGTAGGAGGTGTAAGTGCAAATACACTGCCCGTACCCATGATGAATATTATCAATGGCGGTTCGCATTCCGATGCGCCTATTGCCTTTCAGGAATTTATGGTGATGCCCGTAAAAGCAAAGAATTTCACACAAGCCATACAAATGGGAAGCGAGATCTTCCATCATTTGAAAAAAGTACTGCACGATAGAAATCTCAGTACGGCAGTAGGTGATGAAGGCGGTTTTGCTCCGGAATTAGATGGAACCGAAGATGCTTTGGAAACTATTGGCCTGGCGGTTAAGAATGCCGGCTATTCCCTTGGCGATGATGTAATGATAGCCCTGGATTGTGCTGCGGCCGAATTCTATGTCGATGGCAAATATGACTACACTAAGTTTGAAGGGGAAAAAGGCGCTGTACGCAGCTCTGATGAGCAGGCTCAGTACCTCGCAGACCTCTGTGCCAAGTATCCCATCATATCAGTGGAAGATGGGATGGATGAAAATGACTGGGATGGTTGGAAGAAATTGACCGAGCTGGTAGGAGATACAGTGCAACTGGTAGGAGATGATCTTTTTGTTACCAATGTAGAACGCCTTTCTAAAGGGATCGATAACCATATTGCGAATTCCATCCTCATTAAGGTGAATCAAATTGGAACATTAACCGAAACGATTTCGGCCGTGAATATGGCCAAAAATGCAGGCTATACAACCGTGATGTCACACAGATCCGGGGAAACAGAAGACAATACGATCGCTGATCTGGCAGTAGCCCTAAATACAGGGCAGATCAAAACAGGATCTGCGTCCAGAAGTGACCGGATGGCCAAATACAATCAATTACTGCGCATAGAGGAGGAATTGGAAAAAATAGCTTACTATCCCGGCGTAAATGCATTTAACCTAAATCGATAAATAAAGAAACGAATACCCCTAAAACAGGCCCGGCTTATGAATACCTTTCTTTTTGTTGCGGCAGAAAATGACGGACTTGCAAATTGCAAGGCAGGGGGTATGGGTGATGTTGTCAGGGACGTGCCCAGACAGATCTCTGAGCGGGGCGACAAAACCCATGTTGTTGTTCCGGCCTATAGTAGATTGCACATTGGAGGGAAACGCATCGCAGAAGTACGCTTTCCATTACGGGGTACTACCTATGAGGCAGAACTTTATGAGGTAGTTCCAAAAAAGGAATTTGACAATATTGTTCACTATGTCATCCATCACCCGGAGATAGAAGGTGGGGCTATTGCTAAAATTTATCATATAGACCCGGCTGAACCATTTTATACAGACGCCATCAAGTTCATTATTTTTTGTACGGCTGTGTCACAAGCTGTGAAGGACGGCCATTTTGGCAAAGTTGATATAGTTCATCTGCACGATTGGCATACCAGCTTTATGCTTTTCCTGCGGGAATATCATCCTGACTTTGCTATTTTGAAGGACAGCCGATTTGTCTATAGCATTCATAATTTAGCGATACAAGGCATACGCCCCTTTGGCGATAATTATTCATCAATTGATAATTGGTTTCCCGAACTGGAATATGACAGGGAGGCAATGAAGGACTACCGCTATGAAGATTGTATTAATCTAATGGCTGTCGGAATTCGTTTAGCAGATGCCGTTCATACCGTATCACCTTCGTATAAAGATGATGTATTGCTCCCAAGTAATCCTCCCGAATTTATTGGCGGAGAGAGTCTCGAGAAAGATCTTCAGAAGGCGGATAAAGAAAATCGGCTGTTTGGGATCCTTAATGGCAGTAACTACAAGAACATACGTGAAGCGAGCTCCGGTACACTGTACAAATTGATTATCAAAGCTTTATTTGAGTGGGGTCAGGAGGAAGGCAAAAAATATAAAGCCCATTTTTTAGCCCATACAGGTGAAAAAGTAGTTCCCTTCCTGGATAATCCTCCGGCTTTTGTATGCTCATCCGTAGCCCGTCTCACAGAACAGAAATTCTATTTCTTTATGAGATCGCCGGAAGCGTTGTCAAAAATCCTGGAGAAGTTAAAAGCTATTAATGGAATTCTCGTTCTTCTGGGCACCGGAATTCCGGAATATGAGGATATGCTTAGGGAGATGAGTCGTACACACCCTAACCTGATCTTTATTAACGGCCAGTCTGAAGATGTAATTGATGCCATTTATTTGGAAACAGA
>JAOTYW010000033.1 GCA_029861705.1 Flavobacteriaceae bacterium | reverse complement strand
CGAAATGACCATTTTTAAAGTGCTCACAGTCTCTTTCCGGCTCATAGCAAGAGGCAAGTAGCAGAAAGAGTAAGCAAAAAACAGCTGATAGACGACGCATGGATGCAAACTACGAAAACCCCTATTAATAGTGAAAAAATCAAGAGCGATCCCAGGACTCAAAGCTGCCATCATCATAAAAGAGCATGACACGGGTAATTTGTTTTTGATGCGAAATGGATGGCTTAGCTGTTTTTAGGGGCCTTGATTCAGTGGGATTGGTGTTAGAAGGGTAGCTGCCTTTACCTTTGAGGAGCCAATACAGATCGACTTCAGGGAAGGCTTTAACCACTTTAAGAACAAAATCTAAACTAGGTTTATTTCTTCCGGATAGGAGGTGGGAGATTCCGGAACGTTGTACACCGATTCTATCTGCAAAAGCAGAAGCAGACAGGGAGTGGGATCTGATAATGTGTTGGAGCCGTGCAGCAAATTCAGTTTCGTTTACCATTGTAACTATTTTAATGAAAATAATCCAAAATATGCTATGAATATGTTTAAAAAACTAGCAAATAATAATTTAATTAAGATAACATATAATATTGATATATAGTATTATAGTATAACAATATTGATAATAACACTAAAAACGTTAAAATCTGTTTACATAGATATACATATTAGCTTATAAATTCGCCAATGTTTGTATACAAATGTAAATTTAAGAAAATTGACCGCTTGTCTACAAGAGTGTACCTTTGTTATAAGTTTTAAGACATTTGTAACGTGGATCATAATACTGTGAAACTTCAGGGATTAGATTCCAGATACCTACCACCAGAAGGTATTTTGGGGCTTATAGATTCTTTTTCTACTGAATTCCATTGTGAAACTATCGGACATTCAGTAGAAGAAAGGCCTATACAAACGATCAAAATTGGGCATGGATCCTTGAAAATTCTGATGTGGTCACAAATGCACGGCAATGAAACCACTACTACCCGGGCGCTATTGGACCTTATCAATATGTTTCAATTGGCCAAAGGGGAGCAAAAGGAATGGCTGGAAAAGCTTACTATATTGGTTATACCTATGCTCAATCCGGATGGAGCTATCTATTACACAAGGCGAAACGCAAATGATGTCGACCTAAACAGGGATGCACAGGCACTATCACAGCCTGAAACGAAGGCGCTCTTTACTATATACCAGGACTTTCAGCCTGATTTCTGCTTTAATCTCCACGGCCAGCGTACGCGATATGCAGTGGGGGAGTCTGAAGTGCCTACTACACTCGCTTTTTTGGCGCCATCAGCAGATACATCTAAAACAATAACCGATGCCAGAAAACAGGCCATGCAGCTTATCGTGGGTATCCACAGCTCGCTGCAATCTGCAACGAAAATAGGGATGGCCCGTTATGATGATGCCTTTAACGCGCAATGTGTTGGCGATGCCTTTACGGCCATGGGTACACCAACCATTCTCTTTGAAGCCGGACATTACCCGGGCGATTATCACAGACATATGACCAGGAAGTACCTATATGATACCCTTTATAGCGCCCTTAAGTTGATTGCTACTGCTGGCTGGACCAATATAGAGTATAGTATGTACTTTGATATACCGGAGAATAAGACCAGCTACGCTGATATAGTCCTGAAAAATAACAATACAGGAGGTACGAAAACCCAACTTGCCCTTAATTATGATGAGCAATTGATAGATGGGCAAATAGTTTTTGTTCCCAAACCGATATCTGAAAGCTATGCGCCTTTCTATATAGGTCACAAAATATTTGATCTTCAAAATGAAAAGGATGTAGACACCCTTAGATCCGACACGCACCTTTCCGCATTTATTTGAATAAAAAGTCCAAAAAAGACCATTTCATTAAACTTTTTGTAAACAAACAGCCGATTTGTTGAATATTATTTCTTAAATCCATAATTTTGCACAAAATTTTTGACATGGGAAAAGTTAAGCTTGATGAGATTGATCACCAGATCCTGGACATCCTGATCGATAATACCAGAACTCCTTTTACTGATATCGCAAAAAAATTGTTGATATCGGCCGGAACTGTACATGTAAGGGTTCGAAAAATGGAAGAGGCAGGAATAATTCGGGGTTCATCTTTGACATTGGATTATGTGAAGCTTGGGTATTCATTTATCGCCTATGTGGGTATTTTTCTTGAGAAGACACATCAGACGAAGTTCGTGCTTGAACGTTTAAAGGAGATACCTAATGTTACTGTCGCACATATTACTACGGGCAAATTCAATATTTTCTGCAAGATCCGGGCAAAAGACACTACACATGCAAAGAATATCATTTTTAAAATAGATGATATAGAAGGAATCAGTCGTACTGAAACCATGATCTCTCTGGAAGAAAGCATTAACGATAAAAAGCGTTTGATGCATACGATTTTTAACGAACTCTAATCTATAATGCGATAAGAAATGAAGCAGTCAGAACTGGCCAAAGGCGATTATCATTCTTTCTATGAGCCCTATATTCAGGCGGTAGGGGATGTCGATCTTTTAGAAATGCTAGAACGACAGCTGGGTAATTTTCCGCAGTTCCTGGCAAGTATCCCAGAGGAGAAATTACATCACAAATATGCTGAAGGTAAATGGACAGTAGCGGAAGTATTGGTACACATCCTGGACGCTGAGCGAATATTTCAATATCGAGCCCTGCGAATTGGGCGAGGAGATATTACTCCCTTAACAAGTTTTGATCAGGATGCTTACGTTCCCCAATCTAATGCGCATGTAAGAACATTGGCTAGTTTAATAGCGGAGTATAAAAGTGTGAGGGCATCAACCCTGTCATTATTTCAAAGTTTTCCGGATAAAATATTGCATAGGAAAGGTACTGCCAGCAATACTATTGTGAGTGTTGGAGCCCTAGGGTTTATGATATGCGGACACCAAAAGCATCATAAAGGGATCCTTAAGGAGCGCTATCTCTAAAATTCTTCGATCGTCCCATCAATTTCTGTTTCCATATCCAGATCTTCATCCGGTGGCGTGATCTCTTCAGGGATCTCATTGGCTGAGGCAATTTGTTCAAGTGCCTGGGAAATGAAATGAGAGGTATTCTTGTTGATCTTTACCAGATATAGAGTATCACGGGTACGAAGCTCTACCGCCTGGATGATATCCCCATCGACATTTTTAAAGGAAATGATATCTTCATCTCCATAACCGTCGGGATATGTATCCAATAGAAGCAATGCTGTTTCTTGATCGAGTTTCTTGTAGTCAATAAGTAAGCGTTTCATAGGTAGGTTTTGACCCAACAACCCGTTACAGATCGGTCGCGTAGGAATGGTTACTGAAAAGCAATCTAGGATTTTTTCTAACGCAGTTGTTCAAAGAGTTGTCAAGCGTCGAATTTAGTATATGAACCTAGGCTTCTTTGTAGTAAGCGAAGGCTTTTTGAATCATATCATCAGGAACTTTCACATCAAATGTAGCAGCCCCGATCTGTGTCAGGAGCACAAAATTGACATGCCCATGAGTATTCTTTTTGTCAAATTTCAAAAGATCACAGATGGCCTTGATATCAGTAGGGGTAAAGTCGATCTTAGCATAACCCTGGTTAAATGCATCGGTTATTTCAATTAATTGATGTTGTGCCAATCCTGTTAGCCGATTCGAAAGATAGCCTTCCAGTATCATTCCCGCTATGATGGCCTCGCCATGATACAATGGGATGTCTTTGCGCTCCAGGAAATGAGATTCAATAGCATGCCCTAAAGTATGCCCAAAATTCAGCACTTTTCTAAGACCATTTTCGGTAAGATCCTGCGCCACAATTTCATTCTTGATCTCTACTGAACGCCTTATGTGTGTGTCAATGTCACCATTATCGCCGGTTAATTCTGACCAATAGTGAGCGTCGAAGATCAGGCCATGCTTATACATCTCTGCCTTCCCATTGGCAACTTGTCGCGTTGCTAATGTCTTAAGGAACTTGGTAATCACTAATACCATTTGGGGCTGTAAGATCACACCAACCTGGTTTTTCAATACACCCAGATCCACACCTGTTTTCCCACCGATAGCCGCATCTACCATAGCCAGTAAGCTGGTAGGGATATTAATAAAATGTATGCCTCGCCTGAATGTTGCCGCTACAAATCCACCAATATCGGTCACAACACCTCCCCCCAAGTTGATTAGGAGACTTTTCCTGTCTGCACCGCGATCTGAAAGTTGCTGCCACAGTTGTTCGGAAACCTGAATATTTTTATGTGTTTCTCCGGCCGGAATTACAAGAACTTCAAATTCGTCTGGCTTGGAAAGTTTTGTTTGAATGACGGGGAGGCAATGCGCTTCTGTATTCGTATCAACAAGAATGAACACTTTGGAATATTGTTGATCAGCGATCCATTTTGTCAGGGCCGAGAAAGCTTCTTCATTGTAGTATACCGGACTCATTGCTCGTATTATATGTAATATTCTCAAAGGTTTATTGACAACAAATAAAGCCTATTTTCCGTAAACGATTAGCATGGGAGTCGTTATATTTGAGGGAGTAGATCAGCTCAAAGTATGGATAGAATTTTTGAAAACACCGAAACAGCATTTGCGTTAAAATCTGATTCTGAACTGGAAAGAGCTTTCTTCCTTTTTAAACTAATCGCCAACGAGCCGCTTGTGAGGATTGGTACGGCAGTGACTAATTTCGCCATTAAAGCCCATCTTCCTGTAGACGGCCTAATCAGGGCCACTGTATTTGATCATTTTTGTGGAGGTGTCAGCGAGGATGATTGTATGCCCGTAATTGATAAACTATGGTCTAAAAAAGTGTGTACTGTCCTTGATTATTCGGTCGAAGGTAAGGAATCGGAAGATCCCCTTGACGACTCGCTGGCTATGACACTAAAAATCCTTGATTTTGTCAATGAACAGGATGCCATTCCTTTTGCTGTTTTTAAGCCCACAGGCTATGGCCGACTCGCATTATTTGAAAAAATGAGTGCTGGCAAAAAACTGAGCCTGGAGGAAGAAGCCGAATGGGGGAGGGTAGTCAATAGATTTGACACTACTGCAAAGAAGGCCCATTCATTGGGTGTGCGTCTTCTGATAGATGCAGAAGAAAGCTGGATACAGGATGCCGTAGATGAGCTGGTTCACATGCTGATGGAATTGTATAATAAGGATAAAGCGATTGTTTTTAATACTGTACAAATGTATCGGCGGGATAGGATGGACTATTTACGACAATTACATGAGCATGCGAAAGCGCATGGATTTAAGATTGGTATTAAGGCAGTGCGGGGCGCCTATTTGGAAAAAGAAAATGAACGGGCCAAAGAAAAGGGATATCCTAGTCCGATCTGCCCTGATAAACAGGCTACAGATGCCAATTTTGATGAAGCGATCCGTTATATGTTAGATGATCTTGATACCTTCTCCATTTTTGCAGGCACTCACAATGAGCAGAGTTCTTATAAATTGATAGAATGGATGAAATCTGATGGTATTGCAGTAGACGATTCCCGTATATGGTTTGGACAACTCTTTGGCATGAGCGATCACATCTCCTTTAACCTGGCAGACCTCGGATACAATGTTGCAAAGTACTTACCTTTTGGCCCTGTGAGAGATGTGATGCCTTACTTAATTCGACGAGCCGAAGAAAATACCTCAGTAGCAGGACAGACGAATAGGGAATTGGAATTACTGAAAAAGGAGAGAAAACGCCGCAACCTGAATGGCTAAGCCTACTTATAGGCCACTATTTTTATCGAATCCTTGCAATTTTCTACTGTGATCTGAGTCGGTGTTGCCTCACCCTTGACAGTGATTACATACAGGCCGCAAGGCGCAGCCTTGGTATCACTGGCTTTAAAATCAACTTTTCCATTTATTAGGAATTCCTGGATGGTGATCGAATCCAGAACAACTGAGGAGGAAGATCCGTCCAGGTGATATGCTGACAGGGGTTTAGATCGTAATTCTTTTAATACACGACAATTCGGAAAATAGCAAAAGGAAGTGCCCGTCTCTTCCGATTTCTTCTTTAGGAAAAAGGCTAGAAATACGAGTCCGATCGAAAGTCCGATTAGATAATATCCCAACCGCTTTAGAAATGGCATACTTAAAAGATCAGGAAGTTGATATCGCTGAATTTAAGATCAAACCAATCCCCAACCGTCTTGTTGGTCAGGATGCCGTGATACATATAGAGTCCGTTGCGCAATCCCTTATCAAATCGCAGCGAGTTCTCAAGTCCGCCATCTTCCCCAATTTTTAGTAAGTAAGGGGTAAAGATATTGCTAATGGAGACAGAGGAAGTTCTGGGATAACGCGCCGGGATATTAGGTACGCCATAGTGAATGACACCAAATTTTTCAACAGTGGGCTTGTCATGGGTTGTGATCTCACTTGTTTCAAAACAACCGCCCATATCAATGCTGACATCAATGATCACAGCCCCTTTTTTCATTTGTTCTACCATAGTTTGAGTGACTACAACGGGTGATCTGTCTTTTCCTCGAAGAGCGCCTATGGCCACATCGCATCTCAAGAGTGACTTGAGTAAATTCTTTGGTTGAATAGTAGAGGTGTAAAGTGTTGTATTTAAGCTGGTTTGAATATTTCTTAACTTGGTTAAGGAGTTGTCAAAAACCTTGACATTTGCGCCTAGCCCAAGCGCAGAACGAGCAGCAAATTCCCCAACGGTTCCAGCCCCAAGGATGACTACTTCTACCGGTGGAACTCCGCTGATATTGCCAAATAAGAGTCCGTTTCCTTGATTGGTTGCCGCCATGATCTCGGAAGCGATCAAAACAGTTGATATTCCCGCAATCTCGCTAAGTGAGCGAACGGCAGGATACTTTCCGTCTTCATCTCGAATAAATTCAAAGGCCACAGCAGTGATTCGCTTTTTGGCAAGCGTTTCAAAATATTCTTTGCTCTGGGTTTTTATCTGAAGGGCTGAAATGAGCGTCGTTTGTGGATTGATCTGATCAATTTCCGCCAGGGTGGGCGGTTCTACCTTCAGTATAATAGGACAGGAAAACACTTTTTTCGTGTCTCGGGTAATAGTAGCACCTGCATCAGTATAATCAAGATCTGAGAAATTGGAGCCCTCTCCCGCATCGGATTCAATTAAAACACGATGCCCGTGCGCCGTGATAGCATTTACGGCATCCGGGGTAAGGCAAATACGTTTTTCCTGATACTGATTTTCCTTGGGAATGCCAATGTATAATTCTCCCTTTTGGGCTAATATTTCCAGCATTTCTTCCTGAGGTAGTAACTGCTGTTTACTGAAAGGAGAAGAAGGTTGATCCATATGATATTAGGCATACCTGACTAGAGGCCTACTTTCAAATTTACAACTTTTAACAAAAGACGACAATAGCTAATAAATTACTGTCATTTTTCCTTCTGAAAAGTAAGCCTTCTCGTATTGGCATCGATTACGTCAATATATATATCTGCCCGGTCTTCGGGGAGATAGGGACCTATTTTTGCCGGCCATTCCATAAATAATCTGCAGTCACGGTTGATGTAATCTTCGAATCCGATATCCAACACTTCATCAGGATCTTCTATTCGATAAAAATCAAAATGATATGCCAAAAGGTCTCCATTCTCCTGATGGTATTCATTGACCAATCCGAACGTAGGACTTTGAACGCTATCCGAGCTGCCAAGAACTTGCATCACAGTTTTGATCAATGTTGTTTTACCGGCACCCATTGGGCCGTATAAAGCCCAAATCTTACATGGAATATCTGAAACTAAGGTTTCAGCCACCCGTCTGATCTCGTGCAAGGAATAGGTAATTTCCACGATTATTTTGGTGATAATACAACAAAAGGAATAATCATTTCTTCGAGGGAAACACCGCCGTGTTGGTAGGTATTCCTGTAATAACTTACATAGTGATTGAAGTTATTCGGATAGGCAAAGAACAGGTCATTTTTCGCAAATATAAAAGAACTGCTCATGGTAATCCGAGGCAGGAAAAAATCTGCAGGAATAGGTGCTTCAACTACATCTTTCTTTTCAAACGTCAGGCTTCTTCCAGTCTTATATCGCAGATTTAAGCTGGTTTCTTTATCTCCAATGACTTTAGAAGGTTGTTTGACATTAATAGTGCCATGATCTGTTGTAATGATCAGCCGCATGCCCATTAGCTGTGCCTGCTGTATAATATCGAGTAAAGGAGAATTCTTAAACCAGCTTTGTGTCAGGGAACGATAGGCCTTGTCATTAGATGCCAGTTCCTTGATCACTTCCATTTCTGTCTTAGAATGTGAGAGCATGTCAACAAAATTGTAGACGAGTACAGTAAGATCATTATCCTTTTGTGACTTAAAATTTTGAGCCAGGTTTTTGCCTTGTCGTAAGGAGGTGATTTTGTGATATTCCCATTTCAGATTGAGGCTTAAGCGCTTGATCTGTGCATCGAGGAATTTGTCCTCAAACATATTCTTGCCGCCTTCATCGGTGTCATTTTTCCACCAATCCGGATGTTTTTTCTCCATTTCAGAAGGCATGAGTCCTGAGAATATGGCATTTCGTGCGTACTGGGTTGCTGTTGGCAGTATACTGTAAAAGGGTCTTTCAGACTCCTTCCTGTAGAATGTAGACAGGATCTCTTCAAAAGCGAACCACTGGTCGTACCGCAAGTTGTCAATGACAACGCATAGGGTAGGGCCCTTTTCTAATTCGGGGACCACCCAGGACTTAAACAGGGTATGGGACATTACGGGTTTGTCTTCACCGTGCAACCAGCCTTCGTAATTGCGCTCTATGAATTTGCTGAATTGCGAATTCGCTTCCAGCTTTTGCGATTCCAGGATTTCAAACATGCCACTGTCTTCGATCTCCTCCAATTGCATTTCCCAATAGATCAGTCGACGATATAAGTCGGCCCATTCTTCATACGTATTAACCATAGAAAGATCCATGGATATTTTTTGAAACTGTTGCTGATAGGAGGCCGAGGTTTTTTGCGAGACCAGGCGTGAATGATCCAGGTTCTTTTTAAGTGAAAGCAATATTTGGTGTGGATTCACAGGTTTGATCAAATAATCTGCGATTTTGGAGCCAATCGCTTCTTCCATGATATATTCTTCTTCGCTCTTTGTGATCATCACAACGGGTAGTGAACCATCTTTCTGTTTGATCTCATTCAATGTTTCCAATCCGGATAAGCCAGGCATATTTTCATCGAGAAAAACGATGTCTACGCGCTGAACTGCCAGAACTTCCAGTGCATCCTGTCCACTCTGACAGGTTATAACATCATAGTTCTTATTTTCGAGAAAGAGGATGTGGGGTTTAAGCAGATCGATCTCATCATCAACCCAAAGGATTGTTATCTTGTTCATTATATTTGCCTGTAAAATCGAGAGATTTTGAAAAAATCAAATAAGCTCAAGGTGTTCAGTGATCCAATTTACGGATTTATTAGAATTCCAGACGCACAGCTTTTCAATCTTATTGCCCATCCGTATTTTCAACGCCTGCGCCGTATATCACAAATGGGGTTGTCTTACCTTGTTTATCCGGGGGCTCATCACACCCGATTTCACCATGCCATGGGGAGTATGTACCTGATGCAACAGGCGATCCAGGTACTGCGATTTAAAAAAAATGAGATCACCGAAGAAGAGGGTGTAGCCCTGTTGACGGCCATCCTGTTGCACGACATTGGTCACGGTCCTTTTTCTCATGCCATGGAACACAGTATTGTGGAAGGGATCAACCATGAGGAAATCTCACTTGCTTTTATGGAAGCTCTTAATGTTGAATTTAATGGAAACCTTTCCATGGCAATCGATATTTTTAAAGGGACCTACCCAAAGAAATATCTGAATCAATTAGTTTCTTCGCAATTGGATATGGATCGTTTAGACTATTTAAAACGCGATAGTTTCTATACCGGAGTATTTGAAGGGAATATCAATGCAGAGCGACTAATATCTATGCTCAATGTCCACAATGATTCGCTGGTTGTGGAGGAAAAAGGCATTTACTCGGTGGAGAAATTCCTGATGGCAAGACGGTTTATGTATTGGCAGGTATACCTGCATAAGACGGGTATCGTAGCCGAACAATTACTGATTAAAATATTACAACGGGCCAAAGAACTCCATCGCAGTGGAAAGATAGTTGAAGCAAGCACTGCTTTATCTTTCTTTATCGATAAACCAATAGATCCGGTATCTTTTGATGCACACGCCTTACAAGTATTTGCCAACCTCGATGATATAGATATACTTTCTGCCATCAAGCATTGGCGACATCATGAAGATCTGGTATTGTCCAATTTATGCCAAATGGTATTAGATCGAAGGCTGCTAAAGATCCGACTGCAGAATGAGAAAATTGAGCAGGAAGAATATCAGCTGAAATTGTCCAGGGTTGTTTCGCATTATAATTGTTCAAAGGAAGAAGCCAGGTATTTTGTTTTTAAAGGTATCATTGCAAACACGGCTTATGACCTTGACGACCAGAGCATTCATATATTGAATAAGAATGGTCGAATTAATGATGTCACAGATACGTCAGACGATTTCAATCTAAAAGCCCTCGCCCGAACGGTAAGCAAATATTATCTATGTTACCCGCTTCTCGATGATTAGATATCCCTGGAAGCAAGGTGAGTCAATTGCATCAAATGAAGGCATTTTTCCGTCCAGCCCTGTAGGTATGGGCTTTGCACAAATTTTCTTACTTTTGTCCCGCATTTATGGATTAATACACGGGAATTGAAATTGACAGCAAGCCAGATTGCAGGCATCCTAGAAGGGGAGATCGAAGGAAATCCTGAGGTAGCGGTATATAAACTGGCAAAAATAGAGGAAGGTGAACAAGGTTCACTTACATTTTTGGCAAACCCAAAATACACCCCCTTTATTTATAGTACAAAGGCTTCCATTACCATCGTAAATAAAGATTTTATTCCAGAGCAGGAGCTTACAACTACACTCATAAAAGTAGCTGATGCTTACGAATCATTTTCAAAATTGTTAGAATTCTACAATAATGTGAAGACTGACAAAAGTGGAATAGAAGAACCTAATTTCGTTTCTGATTCGGCTACCTATGGGGATGGTTTTTACTTTGGTGCCTTTTCGTATCTGGGTTCCGGCGTTAAGATTGGTAATAATGTCAAGATCTATCCCAATGTCTATATAGGTGACAATGTCACTATAGGCAATGACGTAAGCATTTTTGCAGGTGCCAAAATTTATTCTGAAACAATAATTGGAGATAGTTGTATCATCCATAGTGGGGCGATCATAGGTGCAGATGGGTTCGGGTTTTCCCCCGGCAATAATGGAGAATATAAAAAAGTACCTCAGACCGGTAACGTAATATTGGAAGACCATGTAGATGTTGGTGCTGGCACAACGATAGACAGGGCCACACTGGGCTCAACTGTTCTTCGAAGAGGCGTGAAGCTCGACAATCAGATCCAGATCGCTCACAACGTAGAAATTGGAGAACATACGGCCATTGCAGCACAATCAGGTGTAGCAGGATCCACCAAAATTGGCAAGTATTGCCAGATTGGGGGACAGGTTGGGATTGTTGGCCATGTCACCATAGGAGATCGGGTAAAGATCCAGGCACAATCCGGAATAACGCGTAATGTCAAAGATGATGAGATCATTCAAGGATCTCCGGCACTTAATTATGGGGATTACAACAAATCCTATGTGCATTTTAAGAATTTACCGAAAATAGTTAACCGTCTCGAAGAGATCGAGAAGAAATCCAATGGTAAGTGAGTATGGCGCAGCAGAAGACTATCGCTAAAGAAGTAACACTTAAAGGTGTTGGGCTGCATACCGGAGAAAATGTTGAGATGAAATTCATCCCTGCACCGGTTAATCACGGCTTTGCCTTTAAACGTGTAGATCTCGAAGGAGAACCCATTATAGAAGCAGATGTAAACTACGTTGTGAATACGCAACGGGGTACGAATCTCGAAAAAAGAGGCGTAAAAATTCAGACCTCAGAGCATGTATTGGCCGCCCTGGTTGGCTTAGGAATAGATAATATCCTTATCGAACTCAATTCCCCTGAACCACCTATAATGGACGGGTCTTCAAAATTCTTTGTTGAAGCTCTGGAGGAGGCCGGTATTGTTGAACAAGATGAAGAAAGGGAAGTTTATGTTGTCAAAGACGTGATCTCTTATAAGGACGAGGAAACCGGGAGTGACATCACAATTATTCCCTCAGATGAATATCAGGTTACTACGATGGTTGATTTTGGCACCAAAGTACTGGGAACCCAAAACGCCACATTAACGCATTTGAAAGATTTTAAGTCTGAGATCTCCGATGCCCGGACCTTTAGTTTTCTCCATGAATTGGAGATGCTCCTGGAAAATGGATTGATCAAAGGGGGAGACCTCAATAATGCCATTGTTTATGTAGACAAGGAAATTTCCGAGGCTACAATGAAAAGATTGACGAAGGCTTTTGATAAAAAGAAGCTTTCTGTGAAGCCCAACGGAATCCTTGATAATCTTACGCTGCACTACCCGAATGAGGCTGCCCGACATAAATTATTGGATGTAATTGGTGACCTTGCTTTGATAGGCACCCCAATACGTGGAAAAGTGATCGCTAACAAACCGGGACATTATGTAAACACCCAGTTTGCTAAAAAACTGGCCAAGATCATAAAGCTGGAAAAAAGGAATAAGGTCCCCTACTATGATCTTCATCAGGAACCCTTGATGGATACAACCAAGATCATGGAAATGCTGCCGCACAGGCCTCCATTCTTATTAGTAGACAAGATCCTGGAATTATCTGAGAATCATGTTGTAGGTGTTAAGAATGTCACTATGACCGAGCCATATTTTGTAGGGCATTTTCCCGGGGCTCCGGTAATGCCCGGAGTATTACAGGTAGAAGCCATGGCTCAGACAGGCGGGATATTAGTATTAAGCACGGTACCGGATCCTGAAAACTGGCTTACTTTTTTTATGAAAATAGACAATGCTAAATTTAAGCATATGGTGCGTCCTGGAGATACACTTGTTTTTAAATGTGATCTGGTAGCGCCCATCAGACGAGGTATCTGTCACATGCAGGCTTATGCCTATGCCAATGGCAAATTGGTTTCAGAAGCAGAATTAATGGCGCAGATCGTTAGAACAAAAGGCGACTAACATGAATCAACCTTTGGCGTATGTACATCCCGGGGCGAAGATCGCCAAGAATGTGGTAATCGAACCTTTTACCACAATACATAATAATGTCATTATTGGAGATGGAACATGGATCGGATCCAATGTCACCATCATGGAAGGAGCACGGATAGGAAAAAACTGTAATATTTTTCCCGGTGCTGTTATCTCCGCGCCTCCTCAGGATCTTAAATATAATGGTGAGGAAACTACTGTTATCATTGGCAATAACACTACGATTCGGGAATGTGCCACCATTCATAAAGGCACATCGGATCGAATGAAAACAGTAGTGGGAAATAATTGTTTAGTGATGGCTTATTGCCACATTGCCCACGATTGCCTTGTAGGCGATAATTGTATTTTCTCTAATAATTCAACGCTTGCCGGTCATGTCACAGTGGGAGATTATGCCATCCTTGCAGGAATGGTAGCTGTTCATCAATTTGTATCGATAGGAAATCATGCTTTTGTAACCGGGGGATCCCTTGTGCGTAAAGATGTTCCGCCTTTTGTCAAAGGAGCTCGCGAACCTTTATCCTACGTTGGCATAAATTCTGTGGGACTTCGGAGAAGAGGCTTCACATCTGAGAAGATCAGGGAGGTTCAAAACATATATCGAATCCTATACCAACAAAATTACAACAATAGCCAGGCGGTGCAGATCATTGAAGCAGAAATGGAAGCAACACCGGAAAGGGACGAAATATTACAATTTATCCGTGATTCCCAGCGGGGTATCATGAAAGGTTATTTTAGCACAACATAGAACTATGGCAACAACTTCAGATATAAGAAAAGGGTTATGTATCCGCTATAATAACGACATTTTCAAGATCATTGAGTTTCTTCATGTGAAGCCCGGGAAAGGTCCTGCTTTTGTTCGAACCAAGCTCAAAAGTATTAGTACCGGTAAAGTAATTGACAACACTTTCTCTGCCGGACACAAGATTGAAGATGTGCGAATTGAGACCAGAAACTATCAATTCTTATACAATGATGGGTCTACCTATCATTTCATGAATACAGATGATTACAACCAGATCGCATTACAGGAAGGAACGCTAGACGCACCTCAATTGCTAAAGGAAGGAGAGATCGTCAAGGTCATGTTCAATACGGAAGACAGCAGTCCGTTAACCGTTGAAATGCCTGCCAGTGTGGTTCTGGAAGTAACTCACACAGAGCCTGGTGTTAAAGGCAATACGGCTACTAATGCGACCAAGCCGGCCACGGTTGAAACAGGTGCGCGTGTAAAAGTACCATTGTTTATCAACGAAGGCGACCGGATCAAGATCGATACTGAGAAAGGATCCTATATGGAGCGTGCTAAATAAAGGCATGTATCGATGAAATTTCCAAGAACATATACATTAAAAGAAGTAGCCCAAATTATTCACGCAGAATATATTGGGCCGGATGAATTTCCTGTTATGGGAATGAATGAGATCCATGTCGTCACCGAGGGGGATATCGTTTTTGTAGACCACCCAAAGTATTACGACAAGGCACTCGATTCCGCAGCGACTGTCGTATTGATCAACAAAGTTGTGGATTGTCCAGATGGAAAGGCATTATTGATCTCAAATGATCCGTTTCGGGATTTCAATGTGCTAACAGATCATTTCAAACCCTTTCAGCGTTCAGACCAAATGGTATCTAATTCTGCTAGTATTGGCGCAGATACGATTTTGCAACCCAACGTCTTTGTAGGGAATAATGTAAAAATCGGCAAGGGATGTGTCCTCCATGCAAATGTCTGTATTTATGACCATTGTGAATTGGGGGATAATGTGATCGTTCATGCCGGGACAGTTATTGGCTCAGATGCTTTTTACTATAAAAATAGACCGGAAGGTTTTGACAAACTCAAGTCAGGAGGTTCTGTTATTGTCCAGGATGATGTAGAGATAGGCGCCTTGTGTACGATCGACCGCGGTGTCAGCGGAAATACAACCATTAAAAAAGGAAGTAAGCTGGATAATCAGGTTCATATAGGCCATGATACTATCATAGGCGAGAAATGCCTGATCGCATCACAAACGGGCGTTGCCGGCTGTGTTATTATCGAGGATGAAGTTACCCTCTGGGGCCAGGTAGGGGTAGTAAGTGCAGCAACAATCGGTGCTAAAACAGTTGTACTGGCACAATCCGGTGTCGCTAATTCCCTGGATGGTGGTAAAACATATTTTGGGAGTCCGGCTGAAGAAGCCAGAATAAAAATGAAACAATTAGCAAATGTGAAGCGCATTCCTGATATCTTGGATCGACTAAAAGAACAAAAGTCGTAATCTGCTTCATTATTCATTTCATAACACATATTTTTGCCCATCAATTAATTACATATTGCTTATGAGTGTATTGGTAAACAAGGATTCCAGAATCATAGTTCAAGGCTTTACAGGTAGTGAAGGAACTTTTCACTCTGAGCAGATGATCGAATACGGCACCCAGATCGTAGGGGGTGTAACCCCTGGTAAAGGAGGGCAATCCCATCTTGGGAGACCAGTTTTCAACACCGTCGCCGATGCAGTTAAGGAAGTTGGCGCAGATACATCGATCATTTTTGTGCCGCCTGCCTTCGCGGCCGATGCTATTATGGAATCGGCTAATGCCGGGATAAAAGTCATCATTACCATAACAGAAGGTATCCCTGTTGCTGATATGGTAAAAGCATATGAATATGTCAAGCGATCGGACAACTGTACCCTGGTAGGGCCAAATTGCCCTGGTGTGATCACTCCTGACGAAGCCAAAGTGGGCATCATGCCCGGTTTTGTATTTAAAAAGGGCTCTGTGGGCTTAGTTTCTAAATCAGGGACGCTTACGTATGAAGCTGCCGATCAGGTTGTACGACAAGGATTAGGGATAACAACGGCCATTGGAATTGGTGGAGATCCGATCATCGGCACAACAACAAAAGAAGCCGTGGAACTTCTCATCAATGATCCTGAAACGGAATGTGTTGTCATGATCGGAGAGATCGGAGGACAATTAGAAGCAGATGCTGCCCTTTGGTACAAGAATAGTGGCAGCAAAAAACCTATCGTAGGCTTTATAGCCGGAGAAACAGCCCCTGCAGGACGGACAATGGGTCACGCAGGAGCGATAGTCGGAGGTAGTGATGATACGGCACAAGCGAAAAAGAGGATCATGCGGGAATGCGGGATCCATGTAGTAGATTCACCTGCGGAGATCGGCAAGAAAGTGAAAGAAGTCATGCCTTAACTTCCGTAAAAAGCAAATGAATATCCCGTTTTAACGGGATTTTTTTATTTCTTGAAGTATCTTTGATCAACACCTAAATACAGCATTATATGAAGATCTTGGAAGGCAAAACAGCCATCATTACCGGCGCAAGTCGGGGTATTGGCAAAGGGATTGCTCAAGTATTTGCAGCTCACGGCTGCAACGTAGCATTCACCTTTAGTTCTAGCGAAGGACCAGCCAAAGAATTGGA
>JAOTYW010000216.1 GCA_029861705.1 Flavobacteriaceae bacterium | reverse complement strand
GGAATTGAACCTTGACTTTGGATTAGATATTCCTCTGGACGAATTACTGGAAGATTGGGATGTGCTTGAGGCCCATAATGACATTATACGTCTGAAAGATATTAGTGGGGGCGATGGCACGACAGATTTTCTGACTTTCGAACGCAACCCTGCAGACAGCGGAAACGGCGGGACCGATCTTGGATCGATCATCTCTGACGGAATCTGGACCGTAGGCACTTACCTTGATAATGGAGTTGACGAAACCAATGATTTCACAGGATATACCTTCAATTTTGAAACAGACGGCTCAGTGACGGCTGTTAGTGCTAGTACTACAACCGGTAGCTGGTTTGCTCAGAACGGGGATAACACCTTCACCATGAATTTCGGGACCGTAATACCTCTGGACGAATTCAATGATGACTGGGATGTGATCTCAGTGACCGAAACACAATTAGAACTTCGCGATGTAAGCGGAGGCGACGGAGGAATAGATACATTAATTTTTATAAAACAATAACCCAAAAAAAGAATGCTATGAAAAAGTTCAATTTTTTTCCAATTGCGATGGCTGCTGCCTTTTTATTTGCAGCATGTTCAACAGATAACGAAAATGACGAGGCAGCTAATATTGCCAGGTTACAGGCTGATATAGAGGAGCTTACAGGTGTGGCAACTTCCGGCTCCTGGGTCATAACCAACTTTGTGGATTCCGGCCAGAATGAAACGGCAAATTTTGATGGTTATGGATTTAATTTTAATGCTGATGGCAGCTTGGTGGCCGATAATGGCGATGGTACAGTTAACGGCAGCTGGTCTATAACAATGGATGATGATCCGGACGATGATTCTTTTGATGATGATTCCAACGATGATAATAGTAATGATGACAGCCAGGATGACTGCAATAATTGCACGGTTGAGCAGCTTACCGATGTGCTGACAGCCTGTTCGGATTGGTTTGTCGATAAATTACAACGAAATGATGTGGAACTGGAAGACAACTATATCACATACAGCTTTAACTTTTCAGCAGATGGCAGTGTCACTGTTGCAGCCAGTTCCGAAAGTTATACGGGCACTTGGGAAGCAACAGGAAGTGGTAACAATATTCAGATAGTATTGACAATAATGGGCCTGACTGATCTTGAAGATACCTGGACATTACATGAGATAGAACTGTATAATGGAGAATCTCAGGTGGATCTCAGGATCAATGGTGAAGACCGCCTGCGTTTTGAGAATCGATGCACTTTAGGACAATTTGATGGTGGGCATTCTTCCGGCGAAGTAGACTTCAACATATTTTTCGCAGCTCCTGAAGATTTCAATGAATTGTCCGAAGATTGGAATATTGTATCGTTTTCCAATAGCATCATCGAACTCATTCATGAAAGTGGAGGCAATGGCGGAACCGATCTATTAACTTTTGAAAAACAGTAGCCCCATCTAAGTAGGCTGACCTTTCATCGTACAGCCCCCAATATGAAAAAGAAAGGTTGTCTCAGGCCCCGGACTTGTTCCGGGGCATTTTTTGGTTCTCATTGAGGAATTCTGAGATGTAAGGTGTTCTATATACACGAATCGAATAAAAAAAAACGTTATATGAGTGGGGTAAAACCGAATTATTAATTGCACCAATAAACCAAATTTATTTGTTATGAAGTATTCTTTTTTCTTATTGATTTCTATGATCTTATTCATCGTTGGATGCTCCAATGATAGTGACGAGAGCAGGATACGCCTGAAGGTCAGCGCGACCAATGTCTCAGGTGTCAGTGGCAAATCGGCCATTTCGGCTCAAAAACCTAATGAAAATGTAGTATTCACGGATTTCAGGATTTCTATCCGTGATGTAGTGTTCAAAAACGATGACGATCCGAACAGCAACTTGGATACAGATGAGATTCAATTCCGAGGTCCATACCAGGTTGATCTGTTAGACGGATCGGATGCCATAACACAGACCATTGGAGATGTTGTTGTTCCTGATGGGATGTACAAAGAGCTTCGATTTAAATTCCATAAGGATGAAGATTTGCCTTCTAATGATATGTTATTTGATCGGTCCATTTATATCGCAGGTACGATTGATGGAACACCCTTTGTTTTTTGGCACGATACCAGTGAAAACCTTGATGTTGGTCGTTCTACAGGGGTTGAAGTAAGCGGTGGCGTAATTAATTTTACCGTAGAATTCGATATGTCTCAATTTCTGAGTTCACTGAATCAGATCGATCTTATGCAGGCAACTGATGGAAATCAAGATGGAACTATTGAGATCTTCCCAAATGACCAGGATGGCAACCAGGATATTGCAGATGATCTTAAAGAGAACATAAAGGCAACAGCCGATCTTATTAATCAGTAAATCCAAACATTAATAAATTAATGATCCCCGGAGACTCCCGGGGATTTTTTTTACCATGATCCCAGGAAAGAAAAGGATACTCCACCTGATTAGAAGTATCTTTTTACTTAAAGAACCCGGGCATTTTGATTCTAAGGGAAAAACTAGGTCCAGCTTGGCATACAGATCAAGCCTTAGTATATTTTCCTCGCCTTAAATAATAATTCAGGATATGGAATTCGACAAAGGCGCCGAAGGCGTAATCCTCTAGTTCATAGTTCCTAGCCTGCCTGCCGGCAGGCAGGTTCCTTGTTCATGGTTTTTAGTACATAGAAATGAATTAAGATTACCCAAACCAATAATCGCAGCGTATGGTTCACTTCATTTTCTATTCTCTTTCCCGGATCACGGCGAAGCCGTAATTCTGAACAAATACCAATATGGTAAAAATTCCAAGCATAATTCACTTATGTGATCCTCTCATAAATTATCACGAAAAAAATGAGGTTATCCTAATTTAATCCAATAACACCGATAAAACAGGGAAATGTTATAGGAATTTCATAAATTTAGTTGATGAGAATTCTAAAAGGGATGTATTAAACTTTACTAAGTGCGACTATGCCTTACCCTTTTTGATTACACACTAATTTCCCCTTTCTTATTAATAGTATTGGTGCACTACATATCGATAGTTCAACCAGAATATTCGATGCCTACATAATTGTATACAATCTCTAGGATTTATCACCAATAAATTCAGAGTACCAAAACCGAATTAATTGCATTAGAACTATGAATATTAAACTTAAAATGATAGCTGATGAGATTAGTTCCGGCAAGTGCCTGGTAATTCTAGGTCCACGTCTTTTAACTAAAGAGGGGGCTAATATTAACGCCAAATTGAACGCATACCTAAAGAAGGAGCTGGGCGATGATATTGAGTTAAATTACTACACCGAAGATGGTTTCCTGAATTTTAACCGGGGAGATATAGCCTATATAGCCGCTGGTATCAAGCAGTTCTACGAGAATGAACTTCAGCCAGATAAAGTTTATCAGAAAATAGCTGAAATCCCATTTTCACTTATTATCAATACATCCCCTGACAAAGCATTAAATAAAATATTCGAATCGAAAGATAAGGAATATGACTACGATTATTTTAGAATGTACGAGCCATCTGCCAGAGTACGCAGAAAACACAACACATTGATCTACAATATTTTTGGGGATTACGAGGACATAAACTCCATGGTACTCACGTTCAAGGATCTTTCATCATACATGGAGGCGATTACTAACCTCAAGACAAAAATTAAAATGGCCCTTAATGACGCCAAAGCTGTGCTCTTCTTTGGGTTCAGTTATGACAAATGGTATTTCCAGCTTTTGCTGTCCTTTTTACAATTAGATAAGGTGGAGAAAGAAGGTAAGATGAAGAACGCCTGGGATGAGCCTAAGGAAGGCATCAGGAATTTCTATATGAACGAATTTAATGTAAAATTCTTCAGTGATAACACCGCTACTGAAATAATAGATCAATTGTATGAAGCAACGAAAAAAGGAGATATTAAACCCCCTGAAAATTTGGAAGATACGCCGCCGGATATTTATATCTCCTATTCCCACAGAGAAAAAAGTAATGAAATAGCAGATAATGTAGAAGAATCTTTTAAGGCTAGCGAAATCAGGTTGATACGTGATAAGACCGATTTACCGATCAAAGAGAAGATCTCCAAATTTATGGAGCAAATCGGAAAAGCCGAAGGAGTTGTTGTGATTTTAAGCGATGCCTACTTGAAATCGAAATACTGCATGTTTGAACTTATCGAAATTTATGAAAATGAAGATTTCGAAAAACGTATTTTCCCGATTGTATTAAATGATGCAAAGATATTTGAAGCCGAGGATCGATTGGTATACAAGCAATATTGGAAGGATGAAATGGATAAGCTTGATGAGAAAGCCACAGACATGAGTTCGGCTGAAACCTTATCTGAGGATTACAAATTGTTCAAGAAAATACACGATTCTTTCGATAAAATTTTGGAAGTTCTGAAGGATATGAAATCACTTGTACAAAAAGATGCCGAGGCATCCGGTTTTGACGACTTTATTAGTGAGATCAAGGATAAAGCATAGCTGTAACAGATAAAACCGGCCGGTTT
>JAOTYW010000215.1 GCA_029861705.1 Flavobacteriaceae bacterium | reverse complement strand
CCTCTACCCTGTAATCAAATTCCACCTCAATTCGCTGTTCCTGCTCCTCTCTCAAGGACTTTAAAGAGGAATCTGCGACAAGCTTGCCTTTATTAATAATGATCACCCTATCGCAAACGGCCTCTACTTCTTTTAAGATATGTGTTGATAATAAAATGGTCTTATTTTTTCCGATCTCCCGAATGAGTTTTCTGATCTCGATCAATTGATTGGGGTCGAGTCCGGTCGTAGGTTCATCCAGAATAAGGACTTCGGGATCATGCAGCAGGGCCGCGGCGAGTCCAACGCGTTGTTTGTATCCCTTAGACAGTTGATGGATCTTCTTATGCGCCTCTGGCAACAAGCCGGTTTGCTCAATGACAGCCTCAATAGACGCTTTGCTAATTTTGAAAAAATCTGCCTGGAAACGCAAATATTCCCTGACATACATTTCCGGATATAGCGGATTGTTTTCCGGGAGATAGCCAATGCTTGTTTGCACAGCTTTAGTTGCATCGGATACACTGTGTCCATTTACTTCAGCCGTACCTTCATCTGCATCCAGGTAAGTAGTTAAAATACGCATCATTGTAGATTTCCCGGCCCCATTAGGTCCCAGGAAACCAACGATCTCTCCTTTTTCTATTGTAAAAGAAACAGCATCCAGCGCAAGTTGCTGGCCGAAAGTCTTGGATATGTTACTAACCTGGATAGACATTGTAATCGGGGTATAAAGGTAGCTAATGAAGAGCGACTATGAAATTTAGGTTAGCTAAGTAAGGTCATGGGGTAAAAATTCTTTCCATTTTATTTGATATTTCCAATTAATAATTACCTTAGCCGCTCACAATGAAAGTAATGAGCTTAAATTTTTTCTGGAATGGGTTCTTTTTTTACTTCTACTATCAAGAAGCAAAGGGACTATTGTAGCTAATTATTTAAGATAAGATATAGAGTCCCGTGCGAGTTACGGGACTTTTTTTTTATGAACAATGGGAGTAAGAGTAGCCATACAGGGGATCAAAGGATCCAACCACCACCAGGTAGCAGATGCTTATTTTAAGGAGGTTTTTGAATTGGTGGAGTGCTTGTCGTTTCACGGCCTGGTAGACACCTTGCTTTCAAAAGAGGCAGATCAGGGGGTGATGGCCCTTGAAAATTCCATTGCCGGGAGCATCATTCCAAATTATGCCCTCGTGCAATCAAACAACTTGCATGTCATAGGTGAATACTACCATCAGATTCATCACCATCTAATGGCTCTTAAAGGACAGAATATCAAGGATATACGAGAAGTTCGATCACACCCAATGGCCCTGTTGCAATGCCGGGAATACTTAAAAACGCAATCGCACATTCGAATGATCGAAGATGTAGATACGGCACAGACAGCACGGCAGATCCAGGAAGGTAAATTAAAAGGAGTTGCTGCTATTGCTCCAAAAATTGCTGCAGAAATGTATGAGCTGGAGATACTGGAATCAGAGATCCAGACGATCAAGAACAATGCGACCAGGTTTATAATTATCAAAACAAAGAACACAGTCATCCCTCTGGAAGAGATTAACAAAGCCTCTATCCGTTTTATTACAGATCATAAAAGAGGCAGCCTGGCCACAGTGCTGAATGTCATGAGTGATTGCAATCTAAACCTGACAAAGATCCAATCATTGCCGGTTATTGAAACACCATGGAAGTATTCCTTTTTTGTCGACATAACATTTGAGGCCTATGAAAATTTCTCGAAAGCTAAATCGCTTTTGAGTATTATGACGGAGGAATTCCAGGTAATTGGAGAATATAAAAACGCGCGCTCATGATACGAACGGCAAAACGGTTAGAATCGGTGCAGGAATATTACTTCTCTACAAAATTGAGAGAAGTCAGAGAATTGATCGCCCAGGGCAAGCCCGTCATCAATATGGGTATTGGGAGCCCTGACCTTAGCCCTCCTCAGGAAGTTCTAGCCAGTTTCCAGAATTCCTTGTTTGAAGAAGGGGCACATCAATATCAGAGTTATCAAGGCTTGCCTGAATTGAGGCAGACCATGTCTGAGTTCTACCAGAATAAATTTGGTGTTTCTACAGATCCGGCGAAAGAGATCTTACCTTTAATGGGTTCCAAAGAAGGCATCATGCACATAAGTATGGCATTCCTCAATCCGGGGGATGAAGTGCTTATTCCTAATCCGGGCTACCCCACCTACAGTGCCGTGACAAAATTAGTAGGCGCCAAACCCAGGACTTATGACCTGGAGGAAGCCACTAATTGGTTCCCTGATCTGGAAGCTTTAAGTGCGGAAGATCTAGCTAAAGTGCGCATGATGTGGGTAAGCTATCCGCATATGCCTACCGGGGCGATGGCGCAAAGAGAACAATTAGAGCAATTAGTTGCCTTTTCCAGGGCCCATAATATTTTAGTGATCAATGACAATCCATACAGTTTTGTCCTCAGTAAAAATCCATTAAGTGTACTGTCCATTCCGGGTGCCAAAGACACGGTTTTAGAATTGAATTCCCTGAGCAAGACCTTCAATATGGCAGGATGGCGTGTTGGAATGGTCATCGGCCATGAAGATCATCTTCAGGCCATTTTAAAAGTTAAAAGCAATATGGATTCCGGGATGTTCTACGGTATTCAAAAAGGGGCCATCTCGGCCTTGCGCTCCGGGCCCTTTTGGTTTGATCAGTTAGATGCGATCTATAAGAAACGACAACAGTTGGTTTTTCAACTGGCAGATACCCTTGGCTGTTCATATGACCCCGAAGCAACTGGTATGTTCGTATGGGCAAGGCTGCCTGATGGAGCTAAAAAGTCTGAGGCCTATATCGATGAGATTTTGCATGACAAGCATGTATTTATTGCACCGGGGACGGTCTTTGGCAGTGCAGGGGAAGGCTATATACGCTTTTCGCTCTGTGTAACCGAAGAGAAAATAAGGGAAGCCATTAAACGATTTGTAAGGTGAAAGTAGGAATTGTAGGTATCGGTTTGATTGGAGGTTCATTTGCTGTGGACCTTAGGAAGGAGTACCGGAATGTTTTCCTGGTAGGATTTGATATCAGTCCGGAAAACCAGGAGCGAGCATTAGAATTAGGATTGATCGATAAAAAAGGGGAAGCCTCTGATTGGTCTTCCCTTGACCTAGTCATCGTCACTGTGCCAGTTGATGCCATGCTTAAAGTATTGCCCAATGTCCTGGATCAAATATCCGATGACTGCCTGGTCATGGATGCAGGCTCTACAAAGCGTCAAATCTGCGAGGCTGTTGCCGGGCACCCCAAAAGAAGAAACTTCCTGGCATGTCACCCAATTGCAGGGACGGAATTCTCAGGTCCAACGGCTGCACACCAGGGCCTATATGAGGGGACGACAATGATCATTTGTGAAGTTGAAAAAACAGCTTTTAAGCTACAGGAGCGCGGTATGGAGCTCATCAACAAAGTAGGCATGCGGGTGCGCTATATGAATCCGGAGGCCCATGATAAACATATAGCCTATGTATCTCATCTCTCCCATATAAGCTCTTTTATGCTTGGAAAAACAGTAATTGATAAGGAAGAAAATGAAAGGGATATTTTTGACCTTGCCGGTAGTGGTTTTGAAAGTACGGTGCGACTTGCAAAAAGTTCCCCGGATATGTGGGCGCCCATTTTTGAACAGAATAAAGACAACGTATTAGAAACGCTGAAAGAGTATATTGCCAACCTCCGGGATTTTAAAGAAAAAATGGAGGAAGGTGATTTTAAATCGGTGTATGAGCAAATGCTCAATACGAATCGTATAAAAGAAATTTTAAAAGGGATACCCTTAACAAAAACAACGAAGTAATGGAAAATTCACCTGGCTTACGAAATTGGCTCGATACTATGGATCTGCCTCACCCATTGGTCATCGCAGGTCCTTGTAGTGCCGAAACTGAAAAACAAGTCCTTGATATAGCCCATGAACTAAAGGGCACGGATGTAAGCTACTTCCGTGCGGGGATATGGAAACCCAGAACCCGGCCCGGGAATTTTGAAGGGGTTGGTGCTATTGGTTTAAAATGGCTGCAACGTGTACAGGAAGAGACGGGCCTTAAAACGGCTATAGAAGTAGCGAATAAAAATCATGTAGACCTGGCATTGGAGTATGATGTAGATCTGTTATGGATAGGCGCGCGCTCAACCGTGAGTCCGTTTATTGTCCAGGAGATCGCCGAAGCCCTGGAAGGAACAGAGAAGATCGTCCTGATCAAAAATCCGGTCAATCCTGATTTATCACTCTGGTTAGGTGCTGTAGAACGACTCCACAAATCCAATATTAAGAATCTGGGAGTGATACACCGCGGTTTTTCAACATACGAGAAATCTAAATACAGAAATATCCCGGAATGGCAATTGGCCATTGAATTACAGACACGATTCCCAGATCTGCCCTTGATCAATGATCCATCGCATATCACAGGAAAGCGCGATATGGTATTTGATGTGTCTCAAACAGCATTAGATCTCAATTTTGACGGGCTTATGATAGAAACCCATTGCGATCCGGAAAATGCCTGG
>JAOTYW010000214.1 GCA_029861705.1 Flavobacteriaceae bacterium | reverse complement strand
CACTTCCCAATTAGGGCTTGTTCTGAGCATACGTTCTGTATTCTCCGCCAACTCAATGCCGTGGTCAATGCCCTTTCTAAAGGCTTCCAAGCCATATGTTTTGATGGACGTATAAAATTTCAATGCCCGGAACCTTCGAGTAAGCTGTATACCATGTTCATGAAAATTTATCTCTGATTCATTGCCCTCAATGTCCCTGAGATATTCGGGGTTCTGGCTAAATGTAGCGCTCAGCCACTTATGGTTTCTGACTAAAAGACAGCCAATCTCATAGGGTTGAAAAAACCATTTATGCGGATCTATAGTGAGGGAATCGGCGTGCTGTATTCCGTCCAGGACTTTCTTTCCTTTCTCTGTGAGTATGGCCGGACCACCGTAAGCGCCATCTACATGCAACCAAAGGTCTTCCTGTTTACATATGATGCCAATGGCATCCAGGGGATCAACCGAGCCTGTATTTGTCGTTCCTGCCGTAGCGATGACACAAAAAGGCTTCCACCCTTCTTGTCGATCTTTGGCAATGGCATTGGATAGTTTTTTAAGAGGGAGGCGGAACTCTGAATCGGTGGGTATCAGCCGGACCTGTTCCTTCTTGAACCCCATTATTTTTATGGCCTTGATGTTTGACGCATGCGCCTGGTCGGACAGATAAATGGTGGCCCTTGAGAAGTCCCATCCGCATTTGATTCTCCTTGCGGTGATCAAGGCCGTGAGGTTGGCCATAGAACCCCCAGAGGTAAACAAACCGCCTCCTTCTATTATCGGAAAACCAAAGATCTCCAGCAACCAATTTATAGTAATGATCTCAATTTCGGATGCCGCGGGGGAGGCGTTCCAGCCTCCAGAAAAGACATTATAGCCTGTGGCCAGTGCATCGGCCATGACACTGATAAAATTGCTCGGACTCGGTACAAACGCAAAAGACTTCGGATGTGTAAACAGATCGTTTTTTTCCAAGATATCATGTACGATGTGTTCCAGCACCTTCCTGGGATCTTCACCCTTTTCCGGAATGCTCTCCTCAAGTAATTCATCCATCTCGCGACGGGTACCCAGGGCTATGGGATCTTTATGATTAAGGTTTGCAAAATGCTCGATCAGGATATCAATTATTTGATAACCGTATTCCCGCATTTCCTTTTCTGTAAATGTCAGTTGATCTTGTGGCATATATGAATTACTCGAAATGGAATTTTAAAAATATCACCAGGCAGGTATTCCTTACTCAAGGGACAAGATTTATAACAGTCTAAACCTCTCTTTTACTTTAAAAAGGATCCGCTCAACCACCTCTTCCGGCACTTCCAATATCTCTGATATCTCATGAATATCTTGATCGCCAAATGCGAATAACTCTACGATCTGTTTGCTCCTGTCAGGTATGGTATTGTACAATAGCCCCAGTAGTTTTCTTTTTTCCTCGGAAAGAAGGGAAGCCTCATTCAGCTCAAATTTTTGTATTAACTGCTTTACCAAGGCATCATTTAATTGTACCTCTAATTCCCGACTGCCTTTTTGCAAATACGAAATATCGTCCAATTCTTCCATCAAGATGCGGTCTCCTGCGCCATCTGTCGTGAAATCTTCACTTAAGGTTTTTAGTTCTTGTTTTAACAGCGCATGGGTGTTGACTTCGTCGGGAATATCTTCCGCCCCTTTTGCCGCAATTTTTTGTATGGCCATTTTAAAGAGGGATCTCCGCAATTTGTTATTGTCCATTTCATCGGAGAAACCTTCAAAAGCGTCTAAGAACACCTCATCCAGGATCCCATCCGGACTAAAATATCTTCGGTCTAACAGGCCCTGATCTTCTGCATTCCTCAGGCTTCCGGTAAGGAAATTTTTTAATTCAGGAACAAATACTTCCAGTTTTTTATAAAACTCAGCGAAATTGTTCTCCTCTTTGTGTTGTTTTAATGCCCTGGTTACCATACGTTTTCCCTTTATAGGTTGCTGATTACCGAGTCCCTGGGGATATCAGTTTCAATTGCCTAAATCTACTGTGAAATCAGGCTATTACCCATGATATATATCAGTTTTCATTCGAGTGACCTCGTTCCACTTTTTCATATTGGAATACTTAACGTCTTACTTGCCAGCTTTTACTAGCAGAAAAAGCTATTCCAAAGTAGTAATCCCTGGGATAGCTTTTTCTGTTTAAGATTCTCCAACTCTTAGAACTGGAAAATTCTCATTATGTGTTCTTAACGCACCTTATTCGCCCGTATACGATAGACTACTGTAGCGCCGGCACCGGAAATATAAATATCTCCATTAGATCCGACCGCCACACCGTCGAATCCCCACGTAGGTGGGGAACCAAGTCCTTCGCCGAAAAGTTCAAGTCCTTGGGCAAGAACCGTAACTTCTCCTGTGGCTAAGTCGACTCGCGAAAGTTGGGAAGTACCGGTCTCCACAACCAGCAATCGGCCCTCCAGATCCAAGGCCAATCCTTCGGGTTTTGCTAATCCGGATGCCACAATGGTAGCAGGAGTCCCGTCGAATTCTATTTGCCAAATATCACCGGTAGCCCAGTCTGCAGCCCAGAGCGTTTCACCGTCTGTGGCCAGTCCGCTTGCCACGAACAGAGGCGCTATAAGCGAATTATCACTTGCATAGACTACCCCTCCAAGAACGACATCGGAGACCACAATGTCGCCATTGACCCGGACAGCATCGATGGGAACTTCCACGTCGGGATAACTATCTATAACCCCGAGATCAGGGTTCCACACCTGTACCCCGGAACTGAACCAGGAAGAGATAATCAGGTTATCACCATCTGCTGAAATATTCATTGGCAATATTAGCGACTCAGGTCCTTCGGGCACCAAAATGCCTTTATAAATGTTCTCCTGACGACCGCTGCTCGCATTGAACTGCCGCAGCCTGAAGAGATCTGCCTCATACAACTTATCCTTGCCATCAGATCCTTCGATCACGGCCAGGCCCTGAGGCAGGATCATCCCACCAGGGCTGATATATCGTGGCTGTCCGCTTGGCAGAATCTCGGCTACCCAGCCTTCATCGGCATTGGTCATGTAGAGCGTGCCGTCTGAGTCAAAAGTCATATTATCCAGCGCAGGTGGAAGGGTAGTGAACAGTGTTAGTTCATTGTTGTTTTGTATATCTATTTTAAAGACCTTACTGGACTGATCTGATACTGTAAGAAGTCCATCCGGGCCGAACTTGGCGGCTGCAGGATTACTAAATTCGCCTCCTAATCCTGCCACTATTTGAAGATCCAGGTTAGGATCATTGAAAGGATCAGAAGTTACAGGATTACCAGGATCAACATTCACACTTATAACCAAATTTAATGCAAAAAGAGGCCCGTATAAACGCCCGTCAGGACCTACGTTAAATGAATTGAAAAATCCAAGACAGAAAGGGTTATCTGGATCCGAGCATACGACTATAGGTCGTGGAGGATCAATAAGCTCGGGATCAAGTTCGTATAGCCCGTCGCCCAGGAAATCAAGTGCCACAAATAGACGGCCATCCTCGGAGAATGTAATCGGATTTACACCTTGGCCAACAAACTGGTACCCCAACTGTACTCCATCCGGAGTCATTCTCCCAACAAATCCAGTCAGAAGATCAGTCCAGTAGAGCGTTCCATCCGGACCAAACACAAGATCATCAGGACCCAGTACTCCACTTTCCGGTCCAAATCGATTGATGATCTTTCCGTTATTCTTGTTCATCACAACAATTTCCTGACCATTAATACTAGCGATGTAAAGATTGCCATCGGCCCCGATGTCAATCCCATTGGCTCCGTTCAAGGCCGCGCCTTGAATAAATGTTTTCAGAATAGAATTATTGGATTTGGCATTTGCCACTTCGAGATTTTCTCCATGCAGGACCGAATCCTGGGTGCAGGAAAAAGTGAACATCAGCATGCTAAACATGCATAATTTAAAGATCGTAGACAGTTTGTTGTGGGATTCTGTTTTCATTGTATTTTTATTTAAGCGGTTACAAATACAACTGTACCAAACAGGGGAGAACCTAGAATCAGGAGGGATTAACGGTTAGTACAGGGAGGACTCCTTTAAAGATATACTAAAAACTCTCCCGTACCAACGAATCCGATGTTTATTATTCCCTATCTTTTCCATCTTAAATGCATGTCAAATGGTGCGATATACTTCCTTCCTCCTTGTTCTCATAATATCAGTAATACTGGTAACTGGATGCGATGCAGAAAAGAACGATCCCACAAAAGAAGAATGGATCTCTCTTTTTGATAGAACAAATTTGGCCGACTGGACCCCTAAATTTGCCGGGCATGAATTAGGCATCAACTATAAGAACCGCTTTGTCCTACAAGACAGTCTGCTCAGCGTGCGTTATGCTGAAAAAGACACTTTTAAAGGGAATTTTGGGCATCTGTATTACAAGGAGAAGTTTTCGCATTACCGACTCAAAGCTACGTATCGCTTTACCGGAGGACAGCAAGCAGGCGGCCCCGGTTGGGCTTTTAGGAATAACGGACTTATGCTGCATTGCCAGGATCCAAAATCCCTGGGACTGGAGCAGGACTTC